>JBCAWP010000093.1:0-9255 GCA_038534535.1 Pseudomonadota bacterium | reverse complement strand
TGCGCGGACAGATGCGCCAGGTGGGTTCGTTTGGAAATACATACTCAGCTATATCGGCATCTTGATCTTATTGCTGGTCGCGTTCGGGCTTTTGCTCGGCGGCTTGCTCGCGCCACTTCTCACCGCGAGCGGGAGCGATCTTACCGGTGACGAGTTGGCCCTTCTCGGCGTCGTCTATCTGATATTCATACCCGTGAGCCTTGTCATGGGCGCAGTCTTCGAAGCGAGTTATCTGCGTCGATACCTAAGAGCCGATACATTCAAACTGCGCTTCGGCGGCGATGAGTTGCGCCTGATCGTGGTCTACATCCTCTGGTTCTTGATGGTCATCGCTTTCTACGTCCTCTTATTCGGCTCCGTCTTGCTGATCGGTGGGGGCGGTAGCGCAGACTTCGCCACGATCGGGGCTGTTGCGGCCATTTTCGTCCTTCTGATCAGTGTCGCTTGGCTGTATCTCGCCATTCGTTTGGCGCCGGCTGCCGCGCTGACGATCCGTGATCGTAAGATTAGATTTGCCTCGGCATGGCGCTTAACGCGCGGACGGTTTTGGACGCTCTTCGGGGCCTATCTCGCCCTGATCGGATGCGCTTTTCTCGCCTATATCTTGGTCTCCATCATCATCGGGATCGTTATGATTGGCGCCGTAGGGGCGTCGGGCGGTCTCGAAGATCCAGCAGCGATCGAAGCGGCCTTTGCGACGCCTGTCCTGCTTATCCCATTTGGACTGCTATATATGGCTGTGATCGCCGCCTATGTCTGGTTCGGCTATGTCTGGGCTGGCCCCGCAGCGCTGGCCGCGCGGATTGACCCGGACCATGGCGACACGACCAGTCAGGCCGACGCTTTCAGCTAGCCCGCATTGGCCTTCGCTTTGGTTTTCCTGGTACCCGCCGGTTTCGATTTGCCGCGGGGGCTGGCAGACCGTTTCGACTTTGGCTTTGCTGGCGCGCCGCCGGTCTTGCGCGGCGTCTTTTCCCGGGCATTGCGCGCCGCCCGGCGTTCATCCTGCCGGCGGAACGTCTCTGCCAGGTGTTTGCCGGTCCAGCTCGAGGGATGGCTCGCTACGTCCTCCGGTGTTCCGGCGACCACGATCTGCCCGCCGCCATCGCCGCCTTCCGGTCCAAGATCAAGGATCCAATCGGCTGTCTTGATGACATCAAGATTATGCTCGATCACGACGACCGTATTTCCGGCGTCGACGAGTTCCTGGAGGACATCAAGGAGCTTTCGAACGTCATGGAAATGCAGCCCCGTTGTGGGTTCATCCAGAATATAGAGCGTGCGGCCCGTTGCCCGTTTCGACAATTCCTTTGCGAGCTTGACCCGCTGGGCCTCGCCGCCTGAAAGGGTCGTCGCTTGCTGGCCGACTTTCACATAGGAGAGGCCAACGCGATTGAGCGTTTCCATTTTCGATTTGATGGCCGGCACCGCTGAGAAGAAGTCTTCGGCTTCCTCAACCGTCATGTCGAGGACATCGGCAATCGATTTGCCCTTATAGGTTACCTCAAGCGTTTCGCGATTATAGCGCTTGCCCTGGCACTGCTCGCAGGTGACATAGACGTCCGGCAAGAAGTGCATCTCGATCTTGATGACGCCGTCGCCTTGGCAAGCCTCGCAGCGCCCGCCTTTCACGTTGAAGGAGAAGCGGCCTGGCTTATAGCCCCGCGTCTTTGATTCCGGCAGCCCCGCAAACCAATCCCGGATCGGGCCAAACGCTCCCGTATAGGTCGCCGGATTGGACCGGGGCGTTCGCCCGATGGGGCTCTGGTCGATATCGATCACCTTATCGAGGTGTTCTAGGCCCTTCAGGCTCTCATAAGGCGCTGGAGGTGTTGTGGCCCGGTTCAGTTTACGTGCGAGGGCCTTGTACAGCGTCTCGATGATGAGCGTCGATTTTCCGCCGCCGGAGACGCCCGTAATCGCTGTAAAAACGCCGAGTGGGATCGTGGCGTCGACGTTCTGCAGATTGTTTCCACTCGCGCCCTTCAACACCAGCGATTTCGATTTCTTCCAGGGCCGGCGATTGCGCGGAACGGCGATTTCCTCGGTCCCGTTCAAATAGTGACCGGTCAGGCTCTTGGGGTCGGCGATGACCTCTTCCGGTGTGCCGCCCGCCACAATTTCACCGCCATGGACGCCGGCCGCGGGCCCCATATCTATGACATGGTCGGCCGTCAGGATCGCATCTTCATCATGTTCGACAACGATGACCGAGTTGCCGAGATCGCGCAGGCGCTTCAGGGTCTCCAAAAGACGTTCATTGTCGCGCTGGTGAAGGCCAATCGATGGTTCGTCGAGTACATAGAGGACGCCGGTCAAGCCCGATCCGATTTGTGAGGCGAGGCGAATGCGCTGGCTTTCGCCGCCGGACAGCGTGCCCGATGCGCGGCTCAGGCTGAGGTATTCGAGGCCCACATCGTTCAGGAATTTCAGTCGATCATTGATTTCCTTCAGGATGCGGGTCGCAATCTCGTTCTGTTGGCTGGTCAGATGGTTCGGCACTGTTGAGAACCATGCGCCAGCGTCACGTATGGAAAACTCGGCGACGTCAGAGATATCGAGCCCGCCGATTTTAACGGCCAGCGCTTCCGGTTTCAGCCGTTTCCCGCCGCAGGCCGGACAGGGCTGTGACGATTGGTATTTGCCAATCTCTTCGCGCATCCAGGCCGAATCCGTTTCGCGGAACCGGCGCTCTAGGTTCGGAATGACGCCTTCAAAAGTCTTGGTGACTTCATAGCGGCGCATGCCGTCGTCATAAATGAAGTCAACCTCATCCTTACCTGTGCCATAGAGTATGATCTGCTGGATCTTTTCAGGCAGCTCGTTCCAGGGCTTTTTCAGGTCAAAGCGGTAGTGGGCTGAGAGGGCTTGCAGGGTTTGGGTCTGGTAGGGAGACGCCGATTTCGCCCAGGCGGCAATTGCGCCGTTCAGGAGGGTGAGGTCGCGGTCCGGAACGACGAGACCGGGGTCCACCTTGAGCTGTGAGCCGAGCCCGTCGCAGGTCGGGCAGGCGCCGAACGGATTATTGAAGGAAAAGAGGCGGGGCTCGATTTCGGGAATGGTGAAGCCGGATTCCGGGCAAGCGAAATTGGCGCTGTAGGTGATGCGTTTCGGCGCGGTTTCCCCCTCGGCGAGGTCGGCATATTCGGCGATTGCTATGCCGCTAGCGAGGCCGAGCGCGGTTTCGAAACTCTCAGCGAGCCGCTGCTCCATGCCCTCGCGCACCACAACGCGGTCCACGACGACGTCGATATCGTGCTTGAACTTCTTGTCGAGGGTGGGGGGGGATTCTAGCTCGTAAAACTCGCCATCGACTTTGACGCGTTGGAAACCGTTTTTCAGAAGTTCGGCGAACTCTTTGCGGTACTCGCCCTTACGGCCCCGCACGATGGGGGCGAGCAGATAGAGGCGGGTCTTCTCCGGCAGGGCCATTGTCCGGTCGACCATCTGGCTCACGGTTTGGCTTTCAATGGGCAGACCCGTGGCCGGAGAGTAGGGTGTGCCAACCCGCGCCCAGAGGAGGCGCATATAGTCGTAGATCTCCGTCACCGTGCCGACGGTGGAGCGGGGGTTGCGGCTGGTTGTTTTCTGCTCGATCGAGATCGCCGGGGAGAGCCCTTCGATCGATTCCACGTCGGGCTTTTGCATCAATTCCAGGAACTGGCGGGCATAGGCCGAGAGGCTCTCCACATATCGCCGCTGGCCCTCGGCATAGATCGTATCGAAGGCGAGGGAGGATTTGCCGGACCCCGACAGGCCAGTCATGACCACCAGCTTACCGCGTGGAATATCCACATCGATGTCTTTGAGATTGTGTTCCTTAGCACCGCGCACGCGGATCACGGGGAGCTCTGTCATTTTCTATGGCCTTCTGCCCGGTCGGGAGGGCTTTTGTTGAACTGGAATGTGTGGCGTGAGTCTAGCTTGACGACTAGAACAATATGTGAACATTAATCATTTGCGCGGGAAATGACAGCCCGCCGCGCGATGTCTGTGGAGAAGTCTATGCCGCAGGCCGACAGTGCACGCGGTGGGCGCTACACAGCGCAATGTGATCGGAAGGCAGAAATCGGAGATGAGCTATGGCCGGATCAGTAAACAAGGTGATCCTCGTTGGAAATGTCGGACAGGATCCAGAAGTGCGCCAATTCCAGAACGGCGGCCAGGTTTGCAATTTTTCTCTGGCGACCTCGGAAAACTGGAAAGACAAGAATACGGGTGAGCGCCGGGAAAAAACCGAATGGCATCGCATCGCCGTCTTCAATGAAGGCCTGATCCGCGTGATCCAGAGTTATGTCAAAAAAGGCTCAAAGCTGTACATCGAAGGCCAGCTAGAAACCCGCAAATGGCAAGACCAGAGTGGCCAGGATCGCTATACAACCGAAGTCGTCCTGCGCGGCTATGGTGGTAATCTCACCATGCTGGATAGCCGGTCGGACTCCATGGGCGGCGGGCGGTCCTATGACCAGGGCTCCGTGGCTTACGGCAATCAGGGTCAAGGCGGCCCACGCCAGATGGAGGGCCCTGCCCAGGATTTCAGCCAAGACCTGGATGACGAAATCCCTTTTTAGACGATGGCAGCGGGCCCTGCGCCCGGCATTTATGGATCTAGGCGGGCGTGAAGATATCGACGATCGCGCTCGTATCGACGCCGCTGGCTTGCAGGGCGCCGCCGATCACATAGATCTTGCCGTCCAGGGCCACGGCGCCAAGACCGTGGCGCGGGTTCGGCATATCCGGTAGGGCGGTCCAAGCGTCACGCGCGGAATCATACGTCCAGCTCTCGGGATAAACGCCGCCGCCATCGTCGAAGTATTCGCCGCCAAATGCATAAAAGCGACCACCGACAGCTGCGGCTGCGAGGCCGCCCTGGGCCTGGGGCATGGGCGCCGCCGTACGCCAGCGATCTTCGCGGGCATCATAGATCTCATGGGTCGCCACATTGCCGCCGCCCACAGTGCGCCCGCCGACGATATGGAGATTGCCATCAATCACGTCCCCCGCTGCGGAATTCCGCTTGGAAAGACACGGCGCAGCGGTCTCCCAAATTCCATTCGGGTCGGCCAAGACAAAGTGGTGATCGGTATCGCCATGATCGGTCCAAACTGCGTTGGCCGTCCCTGTCGGCGTCCGCCCGCCGGCGAGGTGAAGGGTCCCATCGCCGGTCACGCCAAGGACTGCTTCGCCGCATGGCGCTGGCAGCGAAGGCGCCTCGACCCAGGCCGGCTCAACCGTGATAGCCGGGCCATCCGGGGGAAAGACGTGGCCGAGAAGGCGCCACCCCGTCGCTTGCATCGTCCAAATGCGATTCGGCGCCGGGCTTTCGAACCCCGCAAAAGCAAAGAGTTGCCCCTGGAAACTGATCAGTTGGGGATGGTGCCGTGCAGCCGGCAGGGCCGGCCCGCCGCGCCAGGCTTCATCTCCCGGACGCCAGGCTTGGTAGGTATCTGTCGGCCCCGTAATAGACCCGTTTTCGGCAATGAATCCGCCGGCCAAGTGAACAGCCCCATCATGGACGCAAGGGTAGATCTCCTGACAGGCGAATGGCAGGGCGACGCTGCCCGACCAGTCGCCAAGCGGACTGCCACGCTCTGGGGCGTCGCTGGGTGAAGAAAGCCTTTGAGAATCAACGCACCCTGCAACAAATGAAGCAGCGGTGAGTGAGAGCGCATGGCGGCGGGTTATGGATATCGTCATGGCGTGAGCATAAGCCCTTCATAGAACTGTTAAAAGCCTGTTCTGAAGGCCGTTTGGCGCTTTGTCGCGTCGGCGCGAGGGTGCTAGACACAGACAAGAAATGTCCTGGCGATTCTTAAACAGTCGCCGCAGAAGAACAGGCCTCTCTTGAGCGACGATATTACCACCGAAGACGATCTGCCGGCCGAACCGCCGCGCCCCGATGGCGTGGACCCGGTCAACATCGAAGACGAGCTGAAACGCTCCTATCTCGACTATGCCATGAGCGTCATCGTCAGCCGTGCACTGCCCGATGTGCGCGATGGCCTGAAGCCTGTTCACCGGCGCATTCTCTATGCCATGCAGGAAGGCGGCTATACGCCCGATCGGCCTTACCGCAAATCAGCGGCCATCGTCGGCGACGTCATGGGCAAGTATCACCCCCATGGTGACAGCGCGATCTACGATGCGCTGGTGCGGCTCGCCCAACCTTTTTCCATGTCGCTGATGTTGATTGATGGGCAAGGCAATTTCGGCTCGATCGACAATGATCCGCCTGCGGCCATGCGCTATACCGAGAGCCGCATGTCGCGGGCTGCGCCATACATGCTGGCGGACATCAACAAAAACACGGTCGACTTCCAGCCGAACTATGATGAGTCCGCGCAGGAGCCGACGGTGCTTCCGGCGCAGTTTCCAAACCTACTGGTCAATGGCGGCGCCGGTATCGCGGTCGGAATGGCAACGAACATTCCGCCGCACAATCTTGGCGAGGTCTGCGAAGCGACGCTCGCCATGATCGATGATCCAGCCATCGATGACGAGGCGCTCTTGGACATCGTGCCAGGGCCAGACTTCCCGACCGGTGGCCTGATTATGGGCTATTCAGGCTCCCGCAAGGGTCTGCTCGAAGGCCGCGGCTCGGTGATCATGCGGGCTAGGACAGAGATCGAAACCGGGAAAAGTGGCCGGGAAATGATCGTCGTGACAGAGATTCCGTACCAGGTGAACAAGGCGGCTATGGTCTCAAAGATCGCTGATCTTGTGCGCGAAAAACGGGTCGAGGGCATTGCAGACCTCCGCGACGAGAGCGACCGGCACGGGATCCGCGTCGTCATTGAGGTGAAACGGGACGCCAGCGCAGATGTGGTTCTCAATCAGCTGTTTCGTTACAGCCAATTGCAGACGAGTTTCGGCGTGAACATGCTGGCGCTGAATGGCGGCCGGCCGGAACTGATGACACTGAAGACAGTTCTTCAGAGCTTCATCGCCTTCCGCGAACAGGTCGTCACCCGGCGTACAAAGTTTGATCTCTCAAAAGCGCGCGACCGGGCGCATAATCTCGTCGGCCTGGCGCTCGCCGTGGCAAATATCGATGAGGTCATCAAGATTATCCGGTATTCGCCCGATCCAGCAACGGCGAAGGCGCGTCTCCTGGAGCAGCCATGGCCGGCGTCGGATATGCGCGCCATGATTGAGCTGATTGCAGACCGGCGCACCGTGCTCGACGATAACGGCGCCATACGGCTCTCAGACGAGCAAGCCCAGCAGATCCTGGATCTTCGCCTCCAACGCCTGACAGCGCTTGGCCGGGACGAGATCGGCGATGAGGCCAAGGGCCTTGCGGACAAGATTGAGGACTATCTCGATATCCTCTCCTCGCGCCCGCGCGTGATGGACATTATTCGCGGCGAGCTGACCGAGGTTAAAGACAAGTTCGCAGTGCCGCGGCGGTCTGAGTTCACCATTGGTGGCCTCGACATGGAAGACGAGGACCTGATCGAGCGCGAAGATATGGTCGTCACCTTCACCCATGGCGGCTATATCAAGCGCACAGCGCTTGCGACCTACCGAACCCAGCACCGGGGCGGAAAAGGGCGCTCCGGCATGTCGATGAAGGATGATGACTTCATCACACGGCTCTATTCCGCGAATACCCATACGGAGATGCTGTTCTTTTCCTCCGACGGGATGGTCTACAAGGAAAAAGTCTGGCGCTTACCCGAGGGTGGACCGCAATCGCGGGGCAAAGCTCTGGTCAATCTCTTCCCGCTTGAAAAGACCGAGCGCATCACCTCTGTCATGCCGCTACCGGAAAGCGATGAAGAGCGCGACGAGCTCGATATCATCTTTGCAACGCGCCGGGGCGGCGTGCGCCGAAACAAGCTCTCCGATTTCGTGCGCGTCAACCGGAACGGCAAGATCGCCATGAAGCCCGATGAGGGCGATGGGATCGTCGCGGTGGAGATTTGCTCGGCCGATGATGACATCCTGCTGACGACGGCGAATGCCCAATGTATCCGCTTCCGCGCGAGCGATGTGCGGGTGTTTTCGGGGCGCACCTCCAGCGGTGTGCGGGGCATAAGGCTGGGGGATGGGGATGAAGTGATCTCCATGGCGATCCTCAACCATATTGAGGTCACCTCCGCCGAGGCACGGGGCTATCTGAAACAAGCCGCCGCGCTCCGGCGGACCGGGGAAGACGGCGAAGACGAGGAGATCGTCTCGGATGATGACAGTGATGAGGCGGGCGAAGACGCCGCGATCAGCCCGGACCGGTTTGACACGCTGGCGGCGGGCGAGCAGCTTATCCTCACGGTCACGTCTCGGGGGATGGGAAAGCGGGCCTCTGCCTATGACTACCGGGTCACCGGGAGGGGCGGGAAAGGCTTGATTGCCCACAAGATCAGTGATGATCAGCGGATCGTCGCATCATTCCCCGTGGATGAGAGTGATGAGGTGATGCTGGTGACCAATGCGGGCCAATTGATCCGCACGCCTGTCGAGCAGATCCGGCAGGCCGGGCGAGCGACGGCAGGGGTCTGGATCCTGCGGACCGCAGAAGACGAAAAAGTCGTTTCGGTCGAAAGGCTTGTGGAGCAGGCGCCGGACGAGCTAGAGCAAAATGACGGCGACGATGACGAGACGGTCGCGCCGCCGGAGCCCGGTTAGGCCTATCAATACCGCAGGGAGGATATCGTGGAGCGCATCGGACTGTATCCGGGGACATTCGACCCCCTCACGCTCGGCCACCTCGATATCATTTCCCGTGCCGTCAAGCTGTACGATGAGCTGATCATCGGCGTTGCCGTGAACGAGGATAAACGCCCGCTCTTCTCCCTTGATGAGCGCGTTGCCATGACAAAGCGCGAGGCGGCGAAGGTGGACGGGGAGGGCGCGGCCAAGGTGCATGTGCGCCCCTTTCAGGGGCTTCTCATGCATTTCGCCGAGGAGTGCGGCGCCAATTCAATTATTCGGGGGCTACGGGCCGTGTCGGACTTTGAGTACGAGTTTCAAATGGCCAGTATGAACGAGCAACTGAACCCGAATATTGAAACCGTTTTCTTGATGGCCGATGTTCGCCACCAGGCTGTCGCGTCACGCCTCGTGAAAGAGATTGCGCGGCTCGGGGGCGATATATCGGCGTTTGTGACGACTGATGTGCAGATAGACTTGCTGGAGAAATTCCGTTGAACCCAAGACAATTGATCGTAGGTGCGGCGCTGGCGCTTGTTCTGGCGGCGCCGGGCGTCGCCCAGGATGAGACTGCGGCGGCAGATGCCGAGACCGCAGCGCTTG
>JBCAWP010000092.1:0-9277 GCA_038534535.1 Pseudomonadota bacterium | reverse complement strand
CCCAGCGGGGCGAGGAAAGTCGCGATCTGCTGCAGATTGATATCGCGGGTCCGGCCCGACAGAATTTCATCGCCAATCAGGACGATGGCGGCGGTTGGCGAAGACTTGCTCATCTCTCCGCCTAACCCAATGCACAAGGATGCGCCAGCGCCGCCTTGCCGATCACGGCCCGACTCCATATCGAAGCGGCATGAAACTCCCCACTCTGATCCTGGCGCGTCTTGAAAGGCGCTACAAGAGATTTCTGGCCGATGTCACACTGGCGTCTGGCGAGACGATCACGGTCCACTGCCCAAACCCTGGATCAATGATGGGATTGGCCAAGGCGGGAAATGCCGTCTGGATCTCCGATAGCGGAAACCCAAAGAGAAAACTTCGCCACACACTCGAACTTGTCTGCGTCGACAACACGCTGGTCGCTATTAATACGAACAATCCCAATAAGCTTGCCGAGGAAGCGATCCGCCAGGGAAAAATCGCTGAACTTCAGCCCTTCATGACGCTCCGCCGCGAAGTCCCCTACGGCACGAACAGCCGTATCGATCTTCTCCTGACCAGCGAAAATGACCGCCTCACCTATGTCGAAGTCAAGAATTGCCACCTTATGCGCACGCCAGGCCTCGCAGAGTTTCCAGACAGCGTCACCGCTCGCGGTGCGAAGCATCTGAAGGAGTTGATGACCATCGTCGACGCAGGCCACCGGGCTGTGATGTTGTTCATCATCCAGTACAACGGTATTGATCGGTTCGCGACCGCTCCGGATCTCGACCCAACCTATCATGAGACACTGAAGCACGCGGCCGCTATGGGGGTGGAAGTCTTGGCCTACCGATGCGATATAGGCTTTGACCAAATCACTGTTGACGTGCGCGTGCCGTGGACGGACGAAGAGTTGATCAAGGCCCTATGAACATGATGAACACGACGGATCTCCTTCTCCCGCTGCGTACTGGCGAAATTCGTATCCATGGGCCGGAAGGCTTTGAAGGCATGCGCCGGGCGGGGCAGCTTGTGGCCGCGTGTCTCGATATGCTCGTTTCCGAAGTTCGGCCGGGGGTATCGACCGCGACGCTCGACAAGATGATTTATGACTTTGTTCTGGATCATGGCGCCGTACCGGCGACCCTTCACTACAGGGGATATCGTCACAGTTCCTGCATCTCGCTGAACCATGTCATCTGCCACGGTATCCCAAGCGACAAACTCCTGAAGGATGGCGACATCTTGAATATTGATGTCACCATCGTCCTCGATGGTTGGCACGGCGACCATTCGCGAATGTATGCCGCCGGCGAACCGCGCCGCAAAGCTGCCCGTCTCATGGATGTGACCTATGAAGCGATGATGGCCTGGATCGATATCATCAAACCCGGGGCGCGCTTTGGCGATATTGGCGGCGCAATCACAGCGGTCGCTCGCAAAAATCGGTTGTCCGTCGTTGAGGACTTCTGCGGCCACGGCCTTGGCCAACTCTTCCACGATGAACCAAATGTGGTTCATTCGGCCCAGGCAGGTACCGGTCCCGAACTCAAGCCCGGCATGTTCTTTACCGTTGAGCCGATGCTCAATATTGGCCGCAAAGACGCCGCGATTCTTGGCGACGGCTGGACCGCGGTAACACGTGATCGCCAGCTTTCGGCTCAGTTTGAACACTCCGTCGGTGTCACCGAGGATGGGGTCGAAATCTTTACCGCGAGTCCAAAGGGCTGGCACCAGCCCTACAAGGTCGCCGCGACCGCATGATCCGGAACGCGGTATTACTCGCCGCAGTCGCGCTAATCTTTGCAGCGCTCTACCACCTTGTTCTGCTCATAGCAGACCCATCTTGGACCGCGTTTGCCGGAGCACCGCCCGAGATCGTGGATTCGCTGCGCGAGGGCACTTGGGTCGCGCCGGTCAGCATAATCCTTATTGCCGGAAGCCTTTTTGTCATGGCCGGATTTGGTCTTGCGGCAGCTGGTGTAATCCCGCGCTGGCCTCTGCAACGCCTTGCGCTTTCGCTCATTGCGGGGATATTTTTGCTTCGCGGCCTCGCCATTGTACCGCAACTGATGACCGCGGATATCACCCAAGCCTTCGATCTCTTTCACCTGTTCGCCTCAGCCCTGATTATTTTTATCGGGAGCGCCTATTTACTGGCGGCATTCAAGCTGCCTCCGCGTGCCACCGGCTAAGATGGCCGAGCGAGCGTCCCAGGATCCAAAGCCCCATTGGCTCGGCCACCGCGACCGGCTGCGCGAAAAGCTGGTGACCAGAGGCGCCGGCGCCCTGGAAGACTACGAGCTTCTGGAAACCTTGCTATTCGCTTTCGTCCCGCGCCGGGATGTCAAGCCAATCGCAAAGGCCCTGCTGGCACGCTTTGGATCGCTTTCCGGTATTCTCGCCGCAGACCCGCAGGCCCTCGTCAGCGTCGAAGGCGTCGGGCGCACGACGGCGGCCTACCTGAAAGCGACGGCCGAGTATCACTTGCGTGCCGCCCGCGAAGAAATCGCCAAGCGCCCCATAATTTCTTCCTGGACAGCCATGCTGACTTACGTTCGCAGCCAGCTCCAGCACGAGACACGCGAACAATTCCGCGTGCTGTTCCTTGACCGGAAAAACCAGCTGATCGCCGATGAGACCCTCAGCTATGGCACCGTCGATCAAGCAGCCGTCTACCCCCGAGAAGTGGCGCGGCGCTCGCTTGAACTGGCAGCCTCGGCCCTCATCCTTGTGCATAACCACCCGTCCGGCGACACGACACCGTCCCGCGCCGATATCTCCATGACCCGCGAAATCATCGACGCCCTCACCCCGTTCGAAATCGATGTCCATGATCACCTCATCGTCGGAACAAGTGGGGTCACGAGCTTTAAGTCGGCCGGTCTGATCTGACCGATTGCGCTTAGGTCCTTGCGCTACCCGCGTTCCGCTTTACCGTGGCTGGCGAGCGAAACGATGTCGTTAGATGCATCGCGATCAGGGAGAGACTGCGTGACCGACATCACCGCCACGCGTGAATCCCCGGCGAGTAGGCCGGGTTATGAAACGGGATATGGAACGCGGAACTACCGCACATATGTGCTCATCGTTCTAATGGTCGTTTATACGCTGAACTTTATCGACCGCACACTGATCGCTGTCGTCGCCGAACCGATCATTACCAGCTTCAGCCTCACGGATACCGAATGGGGGCTCCTATATGGGCCGCCGTTTGCCCTGTTTTACGCCGCCATGGGATTACCGATCGCCATGTGGGCCGATCGGTCCAACCGGGTCAAAATCATCACGGGATGCATCATCTTGTGGTCGATCATGACGGCGCTTTGCGGCCTGGCGACCGGCTTCTTAATGCTGCTCTTTTTCCGCATTGGCGTCGCCGTTGGTGAAGCCGGGGGCACCCCCCCTGCGAACTCAATCATTGGCGATTATTTCGCGCCTATCAGCCGTGCCACCGCACTTGGTATTTATTCCATGGGTGTCACGCTCGGCTCCGTGCTGGCCAATCTGTTTGGCGGCCCCATCGCAGCCATGGAGGGGGCGGATTTTGGCGCATGGATCGGATCGATCGGATTGGGCGGCTTATTTGGCGGCTTGGATTGGGCGACCATTGAAGGCTGGCGGATCGCCTTCGTCGTTGTCGGCCTGCCCGGCGTCTTGATCGCGCTCTTGCTTCTGATGACCGTCAAAGAACCACCGCGCGGCTACTGTGATCCACCGGACGCCCATGGCGGCCAAAGCGCCACCTTGAGCGACACGATGCGCGAATTGATGGGTAAGCCGACCTTCTGGTGGATGGCGATCGGCGCCTCCCTTGTCGCCTTTGTGGGATACGGCCTTGCCGGCTTCCAGGCGCCATTCCTTCAGCGAATCCATGGCATCGATGTCCGTGAGGCCGCACTTTATTACGGCGCCCCCTTATCGGCCCTCGCAGCCGTCGGAACGTTTCTTGGCGGCTGGTTGACGGAGCGCTTCTCACGCCGATCACAAACCGCCGTCGCCTGGGTCCCGGCCGTGGGTCTTTTGATTGCGGTCCCTTGTTACATCAGCGCATTCTATGCATCCGATCTACGCGCTGTCTTCGTCCTTTGGGCGATCGGGGCCATGTGCCACTACGCCTATCTCGGCGCGCAATACAATATTGCCCAAGGGGTTGTCTCCAACCGGTCGCGGGCGACGGCTGTGGCGATCCTACTGATCCTTGTCTCAATCATCGGCAACGGCATTGGCCCCTATTTCGTTGGCTTCTTCAGCGACGTCTTCATGGGTCAGCAGCTGAATGCGATCGCTCCGGAGAGCGGTCTCACGGTCGCGGCCTGCGCGGCGGACGGCCTCGCCGCCACAGACGCGCCAAGCTGCGCGGCGGCACGCGCTGCGGGCCTGAAGAACGCCGTCGCCCTGACCGTCCTTTGGTTTGTTGTGGCCGCCGGGTGTTTCCTCATGTCCGCGCGCACACTGAAGCGTGACTTTGTCGCCAAGATAGGCCCCGCATGACCGACACATCGACAACATCGCCCACCTCGACCGTTCCGCCGGCCACGTCTGAAGGATATGGATCGGCCAGTTACCGCGCCTATGTCCTCTTCGCCCTGATCGTCGTCTATACGTTCAATTTTATCGACCGGACATTGGTCGGGGTCCTCGGCGAACCGATCAGGGAAACGTTTGGCCTGTCAGACACCATGATGGGCGTCTTATCAGGGCCAGTGTTTGCGTTGATCTACACCATACTCGGCATTCCATTTGCCATGCTCGCAGAGCGGCGTAGCCGGACCTGGATTATTGCGGCCGCGCTCGCCGCCTGGAGCGCGATGACGGCCGCTTGCGGACTGGCTCAGAACGCATTTCAGTTTGCCCTTGCCCGCTTCGGTGTCGGCATTGGGGAGGCCGGTTGTTCACCCCCGTCGCATTCCCTGATCTCGGATTATTTTCCGCCCGACAAACGCTCATCAGCCCTCGGTGTGTTTGCCTTGGGGATCCCGATTGGCACGATGCTCGCCGCCCTTGGTGGCGCGTGGATTGCGAGCCAGGAGAGTTTGAACTGGCGAGATGCCTTCATCTGGATGGGGTTGCCAGGCGTTCTCGGCGCCATCGCTTTCAAGCTAACAGTGAAAGAGCCACCCCGCGGATATTCTGACCCCGGCGGCGCAGCCGCAGCCGCCGCGCGCGGGAAACCGGGCCTCTTTGATGCCTTTGGGATCATCGCGGCCAAACCCACCTTCTGGCATGTCAGCCTCGGTGGGGCGATGGCGAGTTTTGCCGGCTATGGCATTGGCCAGTTTGTGCCTCCGTTCTGGATCCGCGCCCACGGTCTCGACCTTATGACCGCCGCTCTGATTTTCGGCGGTGTGCTTGGCCTTTCCGCCGGCATCGGCACGTTTGGCTCTGGCATCGTGGCGGACCGTGTTCGCGCGCGTCATCCAAACTCGGACAGCTGGCTACCGGCACTCGGTCTCACACTTTGCGTGCCCTTCGCTGTCTTTGGCTACAACACGCTCAGCTTCTCAAGCGGCGCACTCGCCATTGCCTTAGCCATTCCCGCGCTCTCGATCGCCGCCGTTCTGAGATATGCCTATCTCGCGCCAATGTTTGCGATCACGCAGAAACTGGTCGAGCCGCGCATGCGTGCGACAGCGGCGGCGCTTATGCTGTTTATTGTCAATCTCATCGGCTACGGCCTCGGCCCCCCGGTGATTGGCGCCATTTCAGACCAGGGCACAGCCTGGCAACTTCGACAGCTCGATGCTCCCATCTCATCGCAGGACTGCGGTCCGGTCGAAGCCGCACTCAAAGCTGCCCGAGATGGCGAGCCCGGCGCGCCAACGGGCGCTGACCTTGCCGCAGCAGTGGAAACCAACACCCTGTATTGTGCGCCGGCCCGCCGGACCGGTGTCCGCTGGGGTGTTACGCTCGGCGCGCTTTTCTTCCTTTGGGCAGCGCTGCATTTCATTCTGATCGGGCGAACCATGCAGAGAGATCTGTGGGTTGCTGACGACAGCGGCGCTCGGGTCAGCTAACACCGGCCTATGGCTGTCTACACCCCGGTTGGCGACGAAGCACTCGCGGAATTTCTGAGCGCGTACACGATTGGCGAGCCGCGCGCCTTTAAGGGCATTGCCGAGGGCGTCGAAAACTCGAACTACTATTTGGAGACGACCGATGGCCCGTTCGTCCTCACCTTGTTTGAGAAGCGTGCAGATCCGGCGGACCTCCCCTGGTTCATCGCTGTCACAGAACACCTGGCCGACAAGGGCTTTCCCTGCCCACGACCGATCCGTGGCCGCGACGGAGCTGCCCTGCGTCAACTGGAAGGACGCCCGGCCCTTATCGTCGAGTTTCTATCAGGGCTCAGCCCACGTCGTCCAAGCCCGCAGCATTGCCGGGCCGCAGGTGTCGGCCTTGCAAAGATGCATGCCGCTTTGGGCGATTTCTTGGAGCCACGCGCGAACGCCCTCGGCCCGATTGGCTGGCGTCCTTTATGGACCGGTCGCGCGGGCACCGCTGCCACATTCGATGAATCACTCCCTGCGTTGATCGAGGCTGATCTCAGCCTTGTTGACGCACTGTGGCCGCGTACAGACAGCTTGCCCACAGGCGTCATCCATGCGGACCTCTTCCCAGACAATACGTTTTTTATCGACAGTGAGTTTACCGGCGCCTTTGATTTTTATTTCGCCTGCACAGACTTCCTCGCCTATGACATTGCCGTCTGCCTGAATGCCTGGGCCTTCGAAGAGGGGGCCGAATACAATTTCTCAAGAGGCGCAGCCCTAATCGCAGGCTACCAGTCCGTCCGCCCACTGATGGAAGTAGAACTCTCCGCTCTACCGCTTCTCGCCCGCGGCGCTGCGCTTCGGTTTTTTCTCACCCGCCTTGTCGATTGGTCAGATACGCCTGCCGATGCGCTCGTCAAACCACATAACCCGATGGATTATGCCGCGCGCCTGCGCTTTCATCGCCAAGCGAACTCCGCGCGCGACTATGGCGCTTGACCCGACGGGGGAACACGCTCACCTCATTTGTCATGATGGATGAAATAGAGATTTGGACCGATGGGGCCTGTTCCGGCAATCCAGGCCCGGGCGGCTGGGGCGCTCTCTTGAAGGCAGGCGAGCGCGAGAAAGAGATTTTTGGCGGCGAACCAACAACCACCAACAATCGCATGGAATTGATGGCCGCTATAGAGGCGCTGAACAGCCTGAAATCACGGGCCCGCGTGATACTCCACACCGATTCCACCTATGTGAAAGATGGACTCACAAAGTGGATCCACGGGTGGAAGAAAAACGGCTGGAAAACAGCCGCCAAAAAGCCCGTAAAAAACCAGGACCTCTGGCAGGCCCTAGATGCCGCCGTCCAGCGCCACGATGTGACTTGGAAGTGGGTTAAGGGACACTCTGGCGACCCGGGAAATGAGCGTGCCGATGCCCTAGCTCGGCGCGGCGCGGAAGACGCCCGCGGGTCTTAATCTGGAAAGACCTGCATGGCCTGCACAATGGCTGGCATGATCAAGACGCCGAGCAAGGTCGGAAAAACAAATACAATCAAGGGCACAGTCAGTTTAGCTGAGAGCGCCAACGCCTGTTCCTCTGCGGCGAGCATCCGCTTCTGGCGCATATCTTTCGAGAAGACTCTGAGGGTCTGACCGACGCTCGTTCCCATTTCTTCCGCTTGGCGAAGCATCGTGGCGAGGCTGTCAGCCGCTTCGAGCCCAAGGCGCGATGCGAAGTTTTTCCAAGCATCGTGCCGGCTGCGCCCTGCGCGCAGTTCGAGGGCGATAATGTTCAAATGCATGGCCAGGTTTGGATACCGGTCCACAAGCTCTTCAGCGACGCGTGTCACCGCCGCATCAATACTCATCCCCGCCTCAACACACGCCACCATAAGGTCCATCATATCGGGAAATCCTTCCCGATACTCCGTCTCCAGCTTTTTCGTGGCCGACGAGACATACCATTCCGGTAGCATCAGTCCGATGAGCGCCAGCACAACGCAGCCGATCAGCGGCCCAAACTCATGATAATCTGCGAGTTGGCGAAAGAAAACGAGAATCAAAATCTGCGGCACGAAGAGGCTCAAGAGCCGCGCGGCGAAATACACCGATACTGCATTTGGATGCAGGAAACCACCGCGAAGCAATTTGAATCTGATCGCGGATAATTGCTCTTCATTGCCTGGCGTTGCCCGGCGACCGATCTCCGCAATGACCGTCGAGACAGACTTCTTAGCCGGCGTGTCCGATTTCTCGCGGACCGGCCGATCCTTCGCGCGCTCCAATCGCTGGATCATCCGATCGGACTTTGCCCATCCGCGGATAGATAGAACAATACTCGGCGCCGCCAGCAGAGCCATAAGCACGATCGTTCCAAAGACGAAGAGAGAGTTCTGGTCCAAAGCGCCCTCCCTTAGATCCTGAAATTGATCATTTTACGCATGATCAAATTACCGATGACAATCCAGGTCGCAAATCCAGCCAACCAATACTGGACGATCCGCAGGTGAATGATATCGCCATAAAAGGACGGGTTCATGACATGGACGATGCCAAGTACGATAAAGGGCGCAAAGGTGAGGATCATGGCCGACATACGCCCTTCAGCGGACGCGGCTTTGATCTTTAAGCGGAGCACCTGTCGTTCTCGAATCGCCGACGAGTTCAGACGAAGAAGTTCTGAAAGATTTCCGCCCGTTTTCTGTTGCAGCCGGATTGTGGCGGCAAAGAGATCAATATCCGGATTAAACGAGCGCATAGACAGGCGGCGTACGGCATCGTTCAAAGACGAGCCATAAGCAAGTTCGTCTGCAAGCATTCCAAACTCGGTTCCGATAGGATCTGGCATTTCCTTACCCACGAGCGCGATCGCTGCAGGCACGGGGTGACCCGCCTCCAAACTCCGTACAATGATAGAAAGGCCATCCGGCAATTGAGCGGCGAGCTTTTTTGAACGCCCTTTCCCGATTGAAGAAAGGATAAACACCGGTCCGCCGAGAGCAATCGCCACCCCGGCAACAGCCGCCACTAACCAACTGCCCGTCCCAACGAACAAGGCGCCGCCGGCCGTAACACCTGACGTGCCGGCCATGACCGCCCAACGCACAGGCTGGAATCTAACGCCGGACCGGGTCACCAACTGATTGAACCATGTCACTCCGAGCGACATTTCACCGCCCGCATTCAGTGCGCGCTCTTTTCTGAGATCGATAATAAGCTGCTCGACGGAGCCAGCTTTCTCTCGAGCCTTCAAACGCCGGTTAAGCTGTTGGTTCAATTTTGCGCGGCCGAATACGCCGAGCGCGG
>JBCAWP010000091.1:0-9306 GCA_038534535.1 Pseudomonadota bacterium | reverse complement strand
ATCGCAAGATGATGCGGCCGCGCCGGTGTTCATTTGGCTCGCACGGCCGGTGGGTTGTCCTGAGATGACATGGATTCCGGCGGCTTCTGCGATCTCGATGGTCCGGTCTGCCGAAGCGCCATCGACCAATATGATCTCGTCAGGTTCCGGCGACAGCTCCGCCAACCTTTTAAGCGTTTCCGGTAATGCGCGCTCTTCATTCAACGCAGGAATGATGATTGAGACGGTCTCCACCCTTCTTACCTAGTCTTTGTGTGGCGCCCGCCCAGCCCCAATAATCACAGCTGCTAGCTTATCAGGTTTTGGCTGTTTCGGGCACCGGAGAGGTCACCAAGAAATGCGCATGGAGCGTCGCAACCGGTTTCTCACGGGCCGATTGCCAGGCCTCGCATCGGACATTGGCAATGCGCCGACCGAGTTTCGTCACTGTTGCCCGGGCGTAGAGGTCCTCAGCCCGCCCGGACCTGAGATAATCGATCGTGAGATCAATCGTTTTTGGCGGTCGCTCTAGGTCTGTTAGCAGGAAAACCTGCGCCATGGCCGTAAGTTCCAGAAATGATCCGATGGCCCCGCCGTGGAGCGCCCTGATGGCGGCGTTTCCGATGAGCTTTTCCTGAAAGGGCAGGACCGCTGTCATTTCGTCGCCGTGGATTTCACATCTCAGCCCAAGCGTTTGGGCAAATGGCGCGCCGGCGAGGAAGGCCTGCAATCTCTCCGCCCGGGTCATCGTGCTGCGTCCCCTTCACCCTTACCCGACCTCGGCCGTGTCCAGTCACTTGGATCGTTTAAAGCGAAGGCGCCGGCAGCCGTTGCGATGACGCGGTCCTTGCTCTCGTGATAGGCCCAGGCACGAACGAACGCGACCGTCCGTGTCGTATGATAGCATTCAGCTTCGCCGATAATCGCACGGCCTTTCTCAGCTGGCCGCATATAGTCAATCCGCAGGTCTAGCGTCGCGGTTGACTTGAACTCGGTCAGCGCTGCGACCACGGCTGTGCCGCACAGATTGTCGAGGAGAGAGGTAACGACGCCGCCATGGACGATACCTGTAATGGGGTCGCCCACCAGGTGTTCACTATAGGGCAGCTTCCCGATCACACATCCCCGCTCAACCGTGGTAACTTCCAGTCCAAGTTCATTCGCCCAGGGCACGGCTTTCATCATTTGCGCGGCGTAGGCCTTCATCGTTTCGAGATGGGCGGGGCTATCAGCGGCCATGGGGTCTACTTTCTGAGTGATGATGTGCCTTCTTCTGGGAGGGCTCCGTCACGCCGTCAATTCCAGAAATCGGATTTGACGGTCGGCGGCGCGTCAGTAGGGTGACGGCAAAGGAGCGTGCGATCCATGTCCAGAAGACCGGGCCAAAGAGGTGATGTTTGCATTATCGGTGCGGGCTGTTCGGGCTTTACCATGGCCAAACGCCTGACCGACCATGGCATTTCCTTTGACTGCTTCGAGGTATCGGACGACATTGGCGGTAATTGGTACTTCAACAATCCGAATGGCTTGTCGTCCTGTTATGAGAGCCTACACATCGATACGTCGAAGTTCCGGCTAGCGTTTGAAGACTTTCCAGTCCCAGACGATTGGCCCGATTTTCCGCACCACAGTCAGATCCTCGATTATTTCCGCGATTACGTTGACCATTTCGACCTTCGACGGGCGATTACGTTCAACACGAAGGTGGAACACGCCCAGCAGCTTGGGACCGGCGGGTGGCGCGTTGAGCTGTCTAATGGAGAGACACGCGATTATCGTGCCCTGGTTGTTGCGAATGGCCATCATTGGGATGCGCGCATTCCGGACTATCCGGGCGAGTTTGACGGCTATCAGGTGCATTCTCACCACTACCGCGACCCGTTCGATCCCTATGATTTTCGAGGAAAACGCGTTCTGATCGTGGGGGCTGGTAATTCGGCCATGGATATCTCCTCTGAACTCTCTCAACGACCGATTGCCGAAAAACTGTTTGTTTCCATGCGGCGCGGGGTTTGGGTTCTGCCGAAATACCTAAACGGACAGCCTGCCGACAAAGCCGTCCTACCGAAGTGGATGCCTGTCGGGGTGGGGCGGGCCCTTGCGCGATCAGCGATCAAGAAAGCGATCGGTCGTATGGAGGATTATGGCTTGCCAAAGCCGGATCATGAGCCGCTCAGCGGACATCCGTCCGTTTCTGGAGAGTTTCTGACCCGCGTTGGGTGCGGTGATATTCTGCCGAAAGGCGCGATAGAGCGCCTGGACGGCGACGGTCTCGTTTTCGCGGATGGGACGCGCGAGACGATCGATGCGATTGTCTGGGCAACCGGGTACCGCGTCACATTTCCGTTCTTTGATGACCCAGATTTGACGCCGAAGGAAAACCGCTTTCCGCTCTTCAAACGGATCGTGAAACCAGGTTACGAGACACTGTTCTTTTTGGGGCTCGCCCAACCCCTGCCAACGCTCGTTAATTTCGCGGAACAACAGTCCAAACTGGTCGCGGAGTGTCTGGATGGAACATACGCTCTTCCCGATGCGGGGGCTATGGATGCGACCATTAAGGCGGATGAGGCGGTTCATCTTGGCCACTTCTATGATAGCGTTCGACACACCATGCAGGTGGATTTTAATCTTTACGTCGCAGACCTTATGAAGGAAATCGAGCGGGGTCGGGCGCGGGCGAAAGTGCCGGTTTAGGACACGTTTGTTGTAGAGTATTGGATCGCCAGATCATGAAGCACGTTTGGTCCTTGATCGGTCTGATGCTTTGGCTTTTTAGCCTTGTGGCCTGCGTAACACCGCCCTCCCAACCGATTGTCGTGCGAGGTCCGGCCACTACGGGGCCGCAAGCGCCGTCTCCAAATGTTGCATTTGTGCCGGACATGACCTTCACCGTTTGCCGAGGGTTGCGTGTCCAGAATGCTCCGTCACACGATCGCAATGGCGACATCTACGCCTACAGTCAGCTTGTTGTTTATGAGGGCCGCGTCGCGATTGCCCCAAAGCCCCTTAATGGTGGGTGCCTAAGTTCAGGGTTTGGCCAACGAAATGGTCGATTGCACGAGGGTATTGATATCAGCGCACCGCTCGGCACATGGGTGTTTGCCGCTGCCCCTGGACGCGTGCTCGAAGCTGGCTGGGCCGGCGGATATGGCTATCAAATCGTGCTGAGCCATGGGTATGGCCTATTTACGAGATATGCCCACCTCAGCGCTTTTGCCGAAGGGCTGAACATTGGCGACGAGGTGGGCTTCGGAACGCTCATCGGTCAGGTCGGTAATTCGTCAACCCAGCGAATTGGTGTGCACTTGCACTACGAAGTCCTAACTGGGCGCTATGATACGCCTGAAAAGTCATTTGGATTGACAGCGCAGGATCCGTTCAGCCTGCCCGCTTACATTCCGCCGCCGTCCAGTTGATACGCGCTCGACACTCTGCCAATCTATTATCTTGAGGGGATTGGATATGAGTCTAAAGACGAAACTGTCACTTGTGGTGTTAGCTATGCTCGCCGGGTGTGCAGAGTGGGGCATGTTGCATTCGGGCGATGTGGTGTCTCGTGACACCCACGCCCGCATTGCCCATGCCCGCTCTCTAGAGGCTCCAAGCGCCTGGCAAATGCAAAAGTTTGGCCCCATGGCGAACCTTGTGGGTCGGACGTATCGCAGTGAATTGCTGGCGCCAGAGTCTGGTTCTGATTCTGAGGCGACGCCGGATGTCATGACGTGGAGTTGGGCGCTTGGTGGCGCGGCGATCTCGACCGTTCATGCGCTCATCGATGGCAGCTATGGTGGAGAAACGCTGATCTATCCTGATCAGTCGACCGACTCGCTCGCCTTTGTATATGTCACGACTGCGGGTTTTCGAACCGAAGGTCTGATCACGTTGAATGATGATGGAACCTGGACGGCGGAAGAGGCTGTTTTGGGGCATGAGTCGATCACGAAAGTGCGCAGTACAGGCCGCATTCGCGGGGATGGCGCGCTTCTCGCTAACGCCTCGTATTTCGACAATGGCGAATGGGTCCCGGGCCGCGCATCGGTGTATCATGAGGTTTATGACCAAGCGCCTGATTTTGGTATCCCGGGGCGTTAACGGGTTGGATGATTAGATAATCATGATTTGACGCGTGTACGGAGCACTCACCGCGCGACCAAGAGTTACTTGATTGCAAAAAGAAAAGTTGACGCTGCGTCATTTTCGACGTCTTCATGCGCTAGGAGCTCGATCGTTATGAATTCACCCGCCACGCTTGATTCGCCGTCTGGTAAGCGCGCTCGCGCCAAAGCGGCCAATCGCCAGGCGATTTTAGAAGCAGCGCGCGCAGTCTTTGCACGTATAGGTTACGATGCCACGACAGTACGCGATATTATTCGGGAAACTGATCTCGCGGCGGGCACATTCTATAATTATTTCCGCTCTAAGGAGGAGGTCTTTGAAGCACTGGCCGTTGAATCGACGCGTCGGTTCCGGCCGCGGCTTAAGGAAGTACGCGAACGCGCAACGGATTTTGAAAGCTTCATCGAAGGCGCCTATCGGGCTTATTTTGATTTTCTCGCCGGCGAAAATGAAGATGCGATCCGCCATGGCGCTCCACACATGGCGCTCATCGGGGTGCGCGTCGATACCCCAGAGATGCAGGTGATTTTCGAAGATATTCGTGCCGATATCGAGCGTATGCTCGATCGTGACAAGCTCGAAAGTGTCGATACGGAGTATCTGACAGCGGCTGCTGTTGGGATTGCGCGCGAGCTGGGTGATCACATGCTAAAGCGCCGTCCGATCGACGTGGATGAAGCCACGCGGTTTGCGACTCAATTACTTAAAGCTGGCCTGACCGGAACACTTGGGGACGTTCCGGGGAGCTGTTGAGGGACATGTGGTAACCGTCGTCGGGAAGGAAGGAAACGATCGATGAGTTTACAGGTTTTCATTGCCAAGACGCTGATGAAACTGCCGCCGGACTGGCTTGTGAAATTGTCCGGTGGCGCCCCGCTTGAAATCCGTGGGCGGACTCTCGATCCTTATCTTCAATTTATAGCCCACGGCGCGAGCCGCCAACCGTCCATCACCACCTTCGAGCCCCATATTGCCCGCGATAAGATGGAGACAGCCCTGACAGGCCTTGCGCCGAGTATCGAGCCGGGCGTCTCGGTTGAAGACTTCAATATCGCGGCGCCTGGCCACAAAATTCCCGTACGTCTGTATATCCCAGATGAGCAGGACTCTGCGCGTCCACTTATGGTGTACATGCATATGGGCGGCGGCGTCGCGGGGAGTCTCGAGACTTGTCATGTCTTTTGCGCTTTGTTGGCGAAGCGCACCATGGCGCCTGTCCTATCGGTCGACTATCGGCTCGCGCCAGAACACAAGTTTCCTGCTGGTCTTGAAGACGGGCTGTTTGCTTACGAATGGGCGCTGAGGAACGCCGCAAAGTACGGGGCACCGGCCGGTGAAGCCTCTATTGGTGGGGACAGCATGGGCGGAAACTTTGCTGCGATTATCTCCCAGGAAATCTGCAAAGCGCAAAAGCCGACACCAGCGCTCCAACTCCTCATCTATCCAGCAACAGATATCGGCGGCGATTATCCGTCCCGAGCAGACTTTGGTGACTGTTATCCACTGACGACAGAACTTATGGACTGGTTCATGGGGCAATATCTGCCGGAGGGGACTGATGTCTCCAGTGTACGGATTTCCCCGGCTCGCGAAGCACGCTTGGAAAACCTTCCGCGGGCGATCATCGCGACGGCCGGATTTGATCCGTTGGTCGATGAGGGCGAAGCTTACGGGCAGCACCTGGAGGGGGCCGGTGTCGATGTTGATTATGTTTGTTATGATAGCCTATTTCATGGGTTTACCGCGTTCACCGGCGTCACGCCGGCGGCTCGAACGGCGTGCGAGGATATTGCGAGCCGCGTGGCTGCGGCCTATTCCGTCGGTCTGCAGGAAAAGGTCGCGTGAAGGCATTCATCTGCCGTCAGCTTACAGAGGATCTGTCGGGCATCGGTCTTGAGGAGACCACTCTTCCTGAGCCTGGCCCAGGAGAGATCCGTGTGCGGGTTTCTGCCGCGAGCGTGAATTTCCCGGACATTCTGCTTTGTCAGGGTAAGTACCAATTGAAGCTTGAACCGCCCTTCGTGCCAGGCATGGATTTAGCGGGCACGGTCGATCGTCTCGGGGATGGTGTTGATCGCTTTTCTGTCGGCGACGCCGTCGTTGGCGGCGTTCGGTTTGGGGCGTTTGCAGAGTACGTCCTCGTTCCGGCCGATGCCCTGCGCCGGAAACCTGAGACCTTCGATTTTAAAGAGGCGGCGGCGTATTCGGCGGCCTATCTCACGGCCTATGTGGCGCTTGTGCGCCGCGCAGATCTCCAGGCTGGCGAGACGCTACTTGTCCATGGTGCAAGCGGTGGGGTCGGCTTGGCGGCCGTTGACGTCGGAAAACGGCTTGGCGCGCGCGTGATTGGGACGTCGGCGAGTGATGCGAAGTTGGATGCGGTGGTCGCTTACGGCGCCGATTATGGGCTGAATGTCACCCAAGGGTTCAAGGAACGGGTCAAGGCGCTGACGAATGGTCGGGGGGCAGACGTAATCTATGATCCGGTTGGCGGCGATGTGTTTGACGAGAGCGTGCGTTGTATCGCGTTTAATGGACGATTGTGCGTGATCGGCTTCACCTCCGGCCGTATCGCGACGCTTCCGACAAATCTCGCCCTGATCAAGGGCTTCTCGCTGGTTGGCGTTCGCGCCGGCGAATATGGCCGCCAATTTCCAGACCGAGGACGCGAAAACCTCGACGCCATCTGGGACTGGGCAGCTGCGGGTCAAACGCGGCCACGTATCCACCAGACTTTCGCACTCTCCGATACACGGAAAGCCTTTGAGGCTCTTCTGTCTCGCCAGGTTGTCGGAAAGGTGGTGATCTGTCCTTAGGCCAGAGGCCGATACTATTGCTGCTCGGCGGCGTATCGTGCGCGGATCTGGTCAGACAGGGCAACGGCATCATAGGCATTCGCCTTGCCCGGATTATAGGCATCGTAGTGGACCAGAATTTCGAACTTTTGCGTCAAGAAGGCACGTGTTTCCGACTGGCCTTCAAGATCAGGATAGCCAGGCTCCGGACGCGCTGACGTCGTGCAGCCGAGGACGCCGCAATCGGCTGTCTGTTCAATACTGCGGCCGAGCGGGTTTTGCTGAAAAACCGTTTCCCTTGCGGTTTCCGCCCGGGCGTAATCGGTCAGGATTTCGAACCAGGTTCCCTCCTTCTGGAGCGTGATGGTCGCCGCCCGTAAAAGAGCCAAGTCATAGACCCGTGATGTGCTCGTATTCGGCGATCCGCGGTACACCACCGTGTATCGATTGTCCTCGGAGCGCTCACTGACATCCGAGGCGGACGGATCGACCGGTTGCAGCGGGGCTGCATAGGGATCGCTCACGCAGGCGGCGAGGAGACTAACAGCGAAGACAATGGGAGTTACGCGGAACATGGGGGACCCTTCGCTCGATTATCTTCAATCATTTGGCGTGTTCAGACTGAAGAGTCTAATTACACCGTCCGTTTTGCCTTATCTTTTTCGTTAGTGGCGCGAATTGCAGCTTGTGCGGCTTCCCATTCGGCATCGCCCCACGCGGCGAGCTGGCTGAAGTTTCCACCCGTCGCATTGTACATTGCGCCATCGATCGCAATCGTTTGTCCATTCACATATTCGGCACCGGGTCCCATCAGAAAAGTCGCGAGATTGACAAGCTCGTGCATCTTGCCGATGCGCCCCATGGGATTGGTGCCGTCCCGGTTCATGTCTTCAGTGCTATCTGCCTGGGGTGCGAGGCGTTTGGTCATGCCCTCTGTTGGGAATGGGCCGGGGGCAATGGCATTGAACCGGAGGCCATAGCGACCCCATTCAACGGCAAGTGACTGGGTCATGATGTTGACGCCGGCTTTAGACATCGCGGACGGCACGACAAACGGTCCGCCGTTCCATATCCAGGTGGTCAAGATTGAGACGACGTTGCCCCGGTCTCCGGCTTTGATCCAACGTGTTCCGATATCGTGGGTCATGTAAAACGTCCCGCGGAAGACGATGTTTGCAATGGCGTCGAACCCGCGAATGGAAAGATCCTCCGTGCGTGCAATGAAGTTCCCAGCGGCGTTGTTCACGAGGCCGGTCAGGGGGCCATGGGCGGACCAGATTTTGTCGTTCATCTCAGAGATCGCGTCTGCAACCCGGATATCGCAGGCATGGGCGACAACGGTGCCGCCATGCTTCTCCATAAGCTCGGCCGCGGTTTCCTCGCAGACCCCACCGCGGCGTCCACAAATATGGACTTCGGCCCCGAGCTTCAAAAACCCTTCGGCCATCTCTTTTCCGAGGCCGGTCCCGCCGCCCGTGACGAGGATGCGCTCGCCTTCAAGCAGGCCTGGACGGAACATGAGCTGTGAAATATCCATGAGATAAACCTCCTTCAACGACCTCAGAACAATATTGTCCGGCGGGCGATAATGGCGAGCTATTCGATTGCGTGTAGCCGCGCTTCAACGCCGGAAGGGTAAGCTGAGCAGGCGCCAAAGGACCCAGATTGGCAAAACGATCGTTGCACCGGTGAGGGCAGGTTTCCAGAAATTCGTCACCGCCCAGCGTGCCGTTGCGACAGTGTTTTGGGCAAACTCACTCACGGCCGCTTGGGCATTAAATGTTGGCGAAGCGGGGTCGAATTGCATCGCCAGCATAACAAAGCCAACCAAGATGCAGATCAGGATGAGCTTGAATGTGCCCCAGATCGACAAGCCGAAGAGCCGGATAAGGACAGGGCGCTTTTCCTTTGAGGGGCGACGCCGCCAGAATGCCCAGCGCCGGCGCGGCGGCGTGTTGGTGCCATCACTTTCAGCCGGGGCGAGGGTGGGCGAGGGCTCTGTCATGGCGTTTAATTAGGCGCTTCGGCTGTCTCCGAGAAGAGGCTTTCGCGCCAGGGCCGTTGCCAAATGAGAGGAAGTCGACTTACGAGTTTGCTATGGCGGCGAACCGGTTTGATGCCTTGCGACTCCTTTTTGCGGCGACCGTGGCTGTCTATCACTTGGTTGTCCTTGCGAGTTTGGCGCCGGGCTCGTCCGTTGAACGCCTGTTCGCCGAAGCGGCGCACGTATCGATCCAGGGCTTTTTCATTATTTCTGGCGCTCTTGTTCTCGGGTCCTGGGAGCGGTCCTCGTCTTGGCGAACCTATTTGGAGAAACGCGTGCGGCGTCTCTACCCTGCGTACGCGGTCATCATTCTTGTCCCCACGGCGATCGCTGTGCTCATGGGCCGAGATCTTATGGGGATCGCGCACT
>JBCAWP010000090.1:0-9405 GCA_038534535.1 Pseudomonadota bacterium | reverse complement strand
CCGTTTTGAAAGCGGGATCGTCTCGCGGATGGTCCAAAAGTCCCGCGACGTGGTGATCGCTCAAAACGACACCCAGGCGCGGGACTTTTGGACCATCCGCGAGACGATCCCGCTTTCAAAACGGGCCTATGGCGCGGCCGTCAATCACGACGTCTCCGTTCCCATATCAGCGATCCCCGCCTTCCTTGAGGCCTGTGCGGACGCCGTCAGGACCGTCGCGTCCAACGCGGAAATTGTCGCTTTTGGCCATGTGGGCGACGGCAACCTCCACTATTCAGCCTGCGCCCCCGCCGGGGCACCGGCTGAAGCTCTGACCGAGAAAACAGATACGATTACCGCCGCTGTTCACCGCACGGCCCTCGCTTTTGGGGGATCGATCTCGGCCGAGCATGGTGTCGGACAGCTGAAACGGGATGAGCTCATGCAGCTGAGGTCACCGGCGGCTTCGCAGGCCATGGTGGCCATCAAACGCGCCCTGGATCCACTCGGCATTATGAACCCCGGACGTGTGGTCCCCGCTGACTAGTACAGCATAGGCCGCTTTTCACGTGCCGCGAGTAGACATAAAATGCGCCGATGTCGGATTCTAACGCTTTCTCGTCCCTAACATCGGCCGTGTCGACCCGCGACCAGATCCTCAATGCGACCATGGTCTGCCTGATCCACCACGGGCCAAAGGGCACCAACATCTCTTCCATCGCAACACAGGCAAACGTGAGCCGTCCAACCGTTTACGCCTATTTCGAAACCCTGCCAGAATTGCTCCAGGAAGCCATCAGCAGGGGCACTCAACTCCTTTGCCAGTCCATAACGGAGCATGCCCGGAGCCAACCCACCGCTGAAGACCGCTTGGTTGCCGCCTTTGAGCACATACTCAGCCTGTCTCAGCAGGTGGATGTGTTGAGGCAGCCCATGTCGTTTCACCTACCGGATACCGACCGGGACGTCCTCCCGGACGAAGCCATCATCGCGGCAAGACAAGTCCTCGCGCATCTCCTTGATGATTTGTCCGGCGACGACGACCAACTTAACGAGATGGCGGAAACGGCGGTGCGGTTCTTCCTGTCGCTCGCCGCCTTCAAACGCCCGCTTGGCCGAGATGCCGATATCGCCGGCTATGTGCGCCGCGTGATCTTACCGGCCATGGGCCTTGCCTAATCGTCGTCCTTACTTACCGGACTGCGAAGACGCTTTGCTTTCCTTGTCGGCGCTATTCACAGTTTCCCCATTGAACGACACGAGGGTCAATGGATTGCGGCGATCCGGATCGAGCGTACCGGGGTCAAGCGGCGCAATGTCGACAAAGTGAGACAGGAGCTCGATTGGATGGGCGCGGCTGATGAAGAAGCCTTGCAGCTCATCACATCCGTGCTCCGTCAAGAACCTGCTTTGGAATTCAGTCTCGACACCTTCAGCGGTGCAGCGAAGTCCGAGCGATTTGGCAAGCCCGAGTGTCGCTACCGTGATGGCCCGGCTGTCTTCACTGATTTCAAGATCTGATACAAAGCTCTTGTCGATCTTGATCTTATCGAACGGGAATTTCCGCAAGTAGGACAAAGACGAGAAGCCAGTCCCAAAATCATCCAGCGAGATGCGAACGCCAAGCTGCTTGAGCTGGTGCAGGCGATCAAGTGTGAACTCCGTATCGTTCATCAAGACCGATTCAGTGATCTCGAGATCGAGCCGAGCGGGATCCAGCTCATTGCGTGCGAGTGCATTCACAATTGTGGAAAAGAGGTTCGCGCTATGGATCTGGAGCGGCGAAATGTTGACCGCGATCCGAACATGCTCCGGCAGGCGTTTTGCCTGTTCGAGGGCAGCGCGAATGACCCAATCCCCGAGCCGTGTGATAATTCCGCTGTCTTCGGCGCATTCGATGAACTCGCTCGGGAAAATCAGCCCCTTGGTTGGGTGAGCCCACCGAAGCAGGGCCTCACACCCGATCATCTGGCGGGACTTCGCGTCGATCTGCGGCTGGAAGTAGACCAGAAGTTCATTGTTATCGAGCGCACTCGACAAATCATTCTCGATCTGTCGGCGTTTGCTCGCTTTCACTTCGAGCTCGGAGGTAAAGACACAAACTCCCGCGCGGCCGTTCGTCTTCACTTCATATAGCGCCAGGTCCGCATGCTTGAGCAGTGTCTGGGCATCATAGGTGAACGGATCAAACTTTCGCACCCCGATTGACGCTGTACAGCGCACTGATGACCCCATGATCACAAACGGGTTGGCAAACTCGTTCACGATTTCATGGGCTGCAAGCTCGATCTCCAGGGAAGAGCCCTTCCGCTCAAGGATCATGGCAAACTCATCACCCCCAAGGCGGGCAACAATATCATTACCCTCACAGGCGGCTGACAGGCGGTCGGCGACCATGCGAAGGAGCTCGTCTCCTGCCGGATGGCCCAGCGTGTCGTTCACCCATTTGAAATTATCGAGATCGACCCAGAAGAGGGCCTTCTGGTGGCCGGGCGCGGGTTTCGTGCGCACATGGCGCTCCAGAGCCTCAAGAAGGGTCACACGGTTCGGCAACCCGGTGAGCGTGTCATAGTGCGCGAGATGCGCGATCCGGTCTTCACTCTCCTTGGATGAGGTCACATCGGACGCGACCCCGCGAAAACCAGCGAAGAAACCAGCATTGAAAATGGGCTTACCCGTCAGGAGCCACCAGGATTCACCGTTCGGCGTATCAACGGGCAAGACGAGGTCGCGGAAAGACTGGCGGCGCTCAATCGACTTCTCAAGAATATTGCGGGCATCGCTATCGCTGAACACGTCGACGAGGCGCTTACCGGCCGACATCATGGCGTACTGGTCTTTATCCCCGCGAACATTCGTTGGGATTTCGACAAGCGATCCTTCGTCGTCGATCTGCCAGAGCCAATCAGAGGTGCTTTCTTCAAAGTCGCGAAGCAACAGGCTGATGAGCTGCTCTTGTTCAATGATTGCCGCCTCGTTGACCAGCTGATCGACATAGCGCGAATGCGACCACTGGATGCAAACAACCAGCATGCCGACATAAATGACGGATAGAATCGACAAAAGGTCATAGACTGGGTCCGGCTGCAGTTGCATGCCGATGATCTGGCCGATCATGATCGGCACAATGAGCGCATAGGCCGCCGAGGGCACACGCGCCATCAAGAAAGCGCCCGCGAAGCTCATCCCGGCCAGAATAATCCCGAGGGTCATGTGCCCGAGTGTGCCGGTATAGGGGATCACGATCACCGGAACGACGCCCCAAACAAAGCCCATCAGCATGGCACCGCGCGTCATACGCTCAATGGACCTCAATGAGCGCGTTTTCTTAGGGCCAGTCTCCTGCGAGCGGACGGCCCGCAGCATGGTTGTCCCGCAAAGGAAACAGAGCGTGATGGCCCAGAGGCCGAGGAGCTGTTCAGCGCCGCTTCGCCAGAATGCCATAAGGACGACAGCGCCATTAATCAGCTGCGCCATCATCATCGTCGGGATAAGACCACGAACCGTCTCGATCTGCTTTGCCCGAATGACGCTCGCGAGTTCGCCCTCGACCACCGGCGCCCGAAAACTGCCGACCATCCGATGAACCCGCGATCTCATCTCATGGAGAATGACCATGACGCCCTCATAGTGCGGCTGTTTGACCGCTTTTCTTAGGCGTTGGGTCGTATCAACAACTTGTAAAAGCCGTGCATGCGCTGCGGGCGCAATTTCTTGTAAATTCAAAAGATCGGGGTAGGCGCGACCGTGCTTTCGCTTGCCTCCCTGGGCCCAGTTTGGCTATGCCAAATGGGCGCAGCGCCTATGGGACACGACACGGGTGCGCAAGTGCCAGAGTCAGGAGGGAACACGACATGGCTGAGAACACGACGAGTCCAACCGCACTCCAGTATCTGGACAAGGCCATGGGTGGCCTCCGGAAGGTCGGCATTGTGCCCGATGAGACGGGAGATCCCGCACCCATCGTCGCCCTCCTCGACAAAATCACCAAGCTTGACCCTGACAAGGTCGCGGCGATCGCCCGCACCCTCGACCAAGCCTCTGTTTTCAACGATGTCGTTCGCGAAAACGTCGCGGGTGTCACCGTGGGCGAACGCTATGAAGGCATCACGACGGCGTTCAATTCTATCCGCGATGATGCCAAGAGCCTTGTTGACCAATATGCTGACGGGAAAGTCTCCACCATGGAGCGCGTCTCTAATGTTTGGATGAAAATGACCCGCGGGGACATTGCGTCCCGCTTCGGTAAGATCAAAGATCTCTATCTTGAAGTCCAAAAGGAAACGGCTAATCAGATCGACCGTGAGCAGGCCATCCTGGAAGCCTATCTCGATTTCCGCGGGGCGTTGAAGCAATCCGAAGTCCTGGCCCTCGATGTCTTGACGACTGGCGCCGGAGAACTCGAAGTCGCGCGCACCAAGGTGAATGAGGCCGTCGCGGCTGTTGAAGGGTTCACCGGCGACGATGCTGCCGCGCGGGCGGACCTCGAATTAAAACGGGATGAAGCCCTTCGTATCCTGCAGGCCGAAGAGAAGCGCTACCAGATTGCGAAAGACCTCTCAGACAATATCACGATCGGCTACAATACGTCAGAAGTGATCATGGCGCGGCTCGTCCAGACGACCAATGCTAAGGAACGGATCTATGCCCAATCCGTTAGCTTCTTTGGCACGAACGAAATTGTCCTGACCGCTCTGACGGCGACCTTCACCGGCATGCATGGTCTGCACGAAAGCACGCAAACGTTAGAAGCGATGAAAAAGGGCGTCGACCAGAGCCTCGAAGTGCTCGCCGATATTGGCGGCGACATCCAGGAAGCCGCAACGCGCGCCGGATATGGCCCGACCGTGTCGGCCGCTGCGGTTAAAAAGCTCGTCGATTCCGTTGTTGGCTACCAGGAGCGTAATCAGCAGATCATTGAGGAAATGCGTGTTTTGGCGACCAAGAATTCCGAAGAGATCCGCGACGCGGTCGAAGATGGGAAACGCCGCCTGACGCGACTTGTTGAACAGGGCGCTGCGGTCGCCTTGATACCTGGGCCGTGACGACGACAGATACACCTGCCCCCGCGGACCAAGCCGCACCGGAACCGCAACGCCTAGACGATGTCCTCCTCGCTATGGACGTGGTCGACACGCTGCGGCACCGCGAGCAGCTTGTTGCCCGCGAGCTTGACGCGGACCTCCGCGAAGAGGAACTGATTGAGCGGCTGAGAGAAATCTATACCGCCCAAGGAATATCCGTTCCGGACCATATCCTGAAGGATGGCGTGAAAGCGCTTCAGGAGCAGCGCTTCGTCTACACGCCGCCGCGCAACGGCCCCATGGTGCGGCTCGCCCACCTCTATGTCTCCCGCGGGAAATGGATGCGACCGGCGGGGCTCATCGGTGCCGTCGCACTCGCAGGGCTTGGTGCCTATCAGTTCGGCATTGCCGGACCGGAGCGTGCGCGCGCCGAAGCGATCACAATTGAGCGTACCGAAACCCTTCCCAATCAGCTTACCACTTTGCGCGACAGCATTCAGGCTTCCACCAATGAAGACCTACCCATGCAAATTGCGGAAAGTCTCTACCAGGATGGAATCGCTGCGCTGGACGATAATGATTTAACTGCAGCGCGCGGCTTTATTGCCGAGCTCGAAACGCTGGAACGTGACCTCAGCCAAATCTACGAAGTACGCGTGCGTTACCGGAACGGCGCTCAGTCAGGAATCTTCCGGATCCCAGAAAACGCTCCGGAAACGCGCAATTATTATTTGATTGTCGAGGCCGCAAACCCCCGCGGTGAAATTGTAGAAGTGCCCATCACGGACGAAGAAGACCTTGATCGGTCGCGCGTCTCGAGTTGGGCACAGCGCGTCACACAGGATGTCTTCAACCGTGTTGCCGCAGATAAGCGAGACGATCAAATCATCCAAAATGCCGTCATCGGACATAAGCCAGCCGGGCGCCTAACTCCGATCTTTACCGTGGACGCCCAAAGCGGAGCCCTCACCGAATGGTAATCGCGAGCCTTGCCCGATGAATGGCCGCGATGCCCTCCGGCGCCTCGACGGCGCAATTGTCAATACGCGCGAGGCCCTGGCGAATGCGGTCCGCGCCAAAGACGACGCCGATACCCGGCGCGCTGAAGTCGGTGATGCACAGATCGACGGTTATCGTGCTTTAGCTGAAATTCGCCTGGACCTGCTGAAACGCCCTGAAGATCTCGATTCGCTTGACCGGCTTCACCAGGAAGCCTCCGATCTTCTAGATGCGCAAGACGCCTTCGTCGAAGAGATCCTATCTGCCTTACACGCAACATCTGAACGCATCGGCGAACTGGAAAAAAGCCGCGAAGAGACCGCTTCGAAACTCGACGAAACGATTGAAGCGTTTGAGACGCGGGTCGCCGAGATTGAGGGCGAACTTCTATCTGATCCGGCCTATCAGCAATCCGTCAAAGATGTGGAGACGAGCGCCTCGATCGTCTCACGGGCCGAGCAGAAACTGGAAGTCGCGCGCGCAGACCAACGCGAGAAAGGTGTGCCGTATGAGGCCGATCCCCTCTTCAGCTATCTGTGGCGCCGGAAATTCCGTACCCCGAATTATGAAGGCGGCGGTCTTACACGTCTCCTGGATGGCTGGGTCGCGCGCCTTTGCGGATACGACAAAGCCCATTTGAACTATGCCCGCCTGACAGAGTTACCGGAGCGGATCGGCGAACACCTCGCGAGTGTTCAGTCCGAACACGAAGTGGCCGTTGAAACGCTTGAGGCTGCCGAGATAGCCGCCATGGAGCGCGGCGGCGCCCTTGAGCTGAAGGCCGAGGCAGACGAAGTCCGCGCTCAGCTCAATACGATCGAGATTTCGATTGAAGAGGCCGAAACCGCCCATCTTGAGACGGCGGAGAAGCATGAGAAAGCCCTGAAGAATGGCGCCGGACCAGCTCAACAGGCCCGCCACATCCTAGAACAGGGCTTGAAAACAGCGAGCTTTCCCGATCTCCGCCTTCTGGCCGCAGAAACGCTTGAGTTGGAAGACGACCGGATTGTCGATGCGCTGGTGAAACTGCGCGCCGAAGAAATGTCGCTGGAGTTGGAGGCCGAACGGAACCTTCGTTTACCTGAGCGTCGCCGGCAGGAACTGGAAACACTTGAGCGTCTCAGGCGTCGGTTTAAACGCGAAAACTATGATAGTCCGTATGCAACATTTAATGCCGCGACCCTCGACCAAATCCTTCGCGGTATCATGCGTGGTGACCTGAACGCAGACCGCGCCCTGCGCCAGATGAGCCGCGCCGTGAAACGTCGCTCCACCCGCGTGTCCGGTGGATTTGGCGGGCGCAGAAGACGCGACACGCTCGGCCTGCCCGAAGTTCTTGGCGACGTTATGTGGGAGATCGCGAAGGAAGCAAATCGCGGCGGCAGCCGCTCGACCCCGTGGTCTTCGAGACCCACGAGACGGCGCGCCCCGCCACGATCCTTCCCAAGATCCAGTGGCGGACGTCGCGGGGGTGGCCGTAAAGGCGGTGGCTTCCGAACAGGTGGCGGCTTCTGATGACCCGCGAACCACTCGACTTTAAGGACAAAACAGTTCTCGTCATCGGTGGCTCTAGCGGGATCGGCAACGGCATCGCCCAAGGCTTTCGCCATGCCGGAGCCGACGTCCATATCGTCGGAACGCGCCCATCAGCGGCCGACTATGACCCAGCCAGCGGGTCAGACCTCACCGGCCTCACCTATCACGGTCTCGATGTCAGCGATCCGGTCGCATTGGATGGCTGGGCTCCAGGCCTGGACACGCTTGACGTGCTCATCCTTTGCCAAGGCACTGTGCGATACAATCGCGAGGAGTTTCATCCATCGGGCTGGGATGAGGTCATGGCGGTCAATATCGACAGTGTCATGCACTGCGCGACGAAGTTCCACGGGACACTGAAAGCGACAAGCGGCGCAATCATTATCGTCAGCTCGGTTGCCGGATTTAACGCCGCAATTGGCAATCCAGCCTACTCGGCCTCAAAACACGCCGCTGTCGGCCTGACCAAGACGCTGGGAGCGGCTTGGGCACGCGAAGGGGTTCGTGTAAACGGGCTCGCGCCAGGCCTTGTCGATACGAAGCTCACAAAAGTAACGACAGAGAACGAAGCACGCCTGAAAGGTGCTTTGCGAACAATTCCCCAGGGTCGCCTCGGAACGCCAGAAGACATGGCCGGCGCCGCCCTGTTTCTTGCTTCTCCGCTCGCTGCCTATGTGACGGGCCAGACTTTGATTGTGGACGGCGGGCTCAGCCTCGCCTGAGGCTATTCAGCGGCGAGATCAACCGAACCAGTCGGCGATGTCAGAGCGTCCGCGATCCGCTCAGCGAGTTTGCGCGCCACGGCGAGCTTGTCCATGCGGGGCCAGCGTTCCATGGCCTCACCCGTAATCAGCGCGACTTCATTGTCGGCCCCGCCCATCACGTCGCCGGACACATCATTGGCGACAATCCAGTCGCACCGCTTTCGCGCGAGCTTTTCGCGGGCATGCCCTTCAACATCGTTTGTCTCCGCCGCAAACCCGATCACGAGACCAGGGCGATTTTTGCGCTTTCGCGAGATTGTCGCGAGAATATCGGGGTTCTCTTTCAGGTTCAGCGTCGCGGCGACGTCGCTGCCCTTGATCTTCAGCTTTTGCCCAGCCGCACGCGCCGGCCGCCAGTCAGCAACGGCAGCCACGGAGACAAAGACGTCCGCCGGAAGCGCCGTTTCACAGGCCGACAGCATCTCGCGCGCTGTCTCGACTTTAACGAGCGACACTCCCTGCGGCGGCGCGATATCAACCGGGCCAGACACAAGGGTCACCTCTGCACCAAGGTCAGCAAGCGCTGAGGCAATGGCATATCCCTGGCGCCCGGACGAGTGGTTTGAAAGATACCGCACAGGATCGATGGGTTCGCGCGTTGGGCCCGCCGTAATCAAGACGCGACGGCCGCTTAGGCGGTTTGAAGCCCTGAGGCGACGCTCAATCTCGCCCGCGATCACCTCAACCTCCGGCAGCCGGCCGGGGCCGAACTCACCGCACGCCATCGCGCCAACATCAGGCTCCATTACGGCGACACCGTTATCCCGAAGCCACGCAACATTCTTTTGAACCGCGGCATGCTCCCACATCCGCACATTCATGGCCGGCACCATCAGGACTTGTTTGTCGGTCGCGAGCAAGGTCGTCGAGGCAAGGTCATTGGCAAGCCCCCCCGCCGCCTTACCGATGAGGTCGGCAGTTGCCGGACAAACGACGACGAGGTCCGCTGAGCGAGAGAGCTCGATATGCCCCATCTCAGTCTCATCCGTGAGATCAAAGAGATCGGTGTAGACTTTTTCGCCTGAAAGAGCGGACACCGATAAGGGCGTCACAAACTCCGCGCCGGCCCGCGTCACGATCGCACGGCTACCAATACCGCGTCG
>JBCAWP010000089.1:0-9414 GCA_038534535.1 Pseudomonadota bacterium | reverse complement strand
ATGGACTTTGCCTATCGCCAGTTCGACACAGCATCGTCCAAATGGAAGAGCTTGCGCTCTGGTGCAGCCTCAGGCCCGGCCAACCCCCAAGTGCGCCGCGAAATACCCGAATCCCAGATCCCAGAGGGCGAACGCGTTTATGCCTTCGGGGATATTCATGGCCGCGCAGACTTGTTGGAACGCCTGTTTGACAGTGTGGAAGCCGATATTGAAACCTTTGGAAGAGGCGAGAAGGTACGGCTGGTCTTTCTCGGCGACTATGTAGACCGCGGCTTCCAGTCGAAGGAGGTCATCGATTTCCTATTGAGCGACCGCGTCGCCCAATACGCGCCGATCTTCCTGAAAGGCAATCACGAAGAAGCTTTTCTGAAATTTCTGTCTGAGCCCGGTTTCGGGCCGCGTTGGGCGGGATATGGCGGCGCGGAGACACTGATTTCCTATGGTGTTCGCCCGCCTCGGACGCGAACACAAATCGATGAATGGGTCGAGGCCTGCGAGAAATTGCGCGAGGTGCTGCCGATCGAACACCGCGCCTTTCTGACCAGTTTGAGTATGATGACCAGCATTGGTGATTATGTTTTTGTCCATGCTGGTTTACGCCCCGGCCGTCCCGTTGACCAACAGGTCGAGGACGATGTGCTCTGGATCCGCGATGAATTTCTTGAAGATAAATCGAGTTTTGAGCAGATTGTTGTGCATGGGCACACGCCGATAAATGAACCGTACCGGGATTATCGGCGGGTCGGAATTGATACCGGCGCTTACCTCAGCGGCAAATTGACGGCGGCATGCTTCGTGCGTGGTGAAATCAACTTCTTAACGACCTGATAAGTTTTGGGTTAAGATGAAACAGTCAAAGACTAAAGGGCATTGCTATGACGGTTTGGGCTTACGGGTATCGTATTCTATTCGCTGGGTTTTTGCTTCTCTTCGCTGCTTGCCAGACGGTGACGGAAACCCGCGCAGTCACGGATGATCCGGCGCCGACTGCGACAACCGCGCCGGCGGTGGTGGATCCGGCTGTCGGCTATAAGCTTGGCAATGGCGATCAAATCCGCGTGACGGTGTTTGACGAAGAGGAGTTGTCTGGCGAGTTTCAGGTTGACGGGACAGGCAATGTGTCACTGCCCCTCGTTGGAGAGATCAAAGTCGTTGGTAAAACGGTGCGGGAGTTCCAGCAGGAGTTCCAGACCCGGCTCTTGAACGATGGTTATCTGCTCAATCCGCGGGTTGCGGCAGAAGTGATTACGTTCCGGCCATTCTATATCCTAGGCGAGATTAATCGTCCTGGAGAATATCCCTATACCGATGACTTGACGGTTCTAAATGCGATCGCGACCGCGGAAGGCTTCACTTATCGGGCGAAGAAGAGCGTCGTGTTCATTCGCGGCGCCGGCGAAAACGATGAGCGCGCCGTGCGCCTGACCCCGACGCTGCGCGTGCAGCCGGGTGACACAATTCGGATCGATGAACGACTGTTCTAAGCGCCAATCACAAGCGCGCCGATAACAGCCCGAGCGGCTTGATTTTGCGGGGATTCCGCTCGCGAGATGCTCGGGCTGTTCATCTGCCTCCGGATTTCATTTGATTTTCTGGGATTATCAGCGTTTGTTAACCGTTGGGGATGGGCGAAACCGGCAGTGCGAGGCCTGGATGAGACGTGATAGGACTGGAAGGTAGGCGTGTTGGCTGCGCGGTGATGGCGCGGCATTCTGCTCAGCTTACTGAGGTTTCCACCGAAACCGTCATAAATGCGCTACGGTCGCGGGTTTGGATATGGCGGCGCTGCATTGGCGGCTGCGGGAACTGGCATTGAAATTGAATGTCCCGAACCGATCGAACACATCGCCAACAGACAGGGCCAGCCGGCTTGAGGGAAGACGAGACAATGTTTGGATATAAAACTGCAATACTGCTGGGCGGGACGCTCGTTGCGTCGACCTTTTCGACAGCCGTTGCCCAGGAGAGCTGGTTCCAGCGCGATCGCAATATTGCGGTCACCGAACGCTCACAGCCCCAATTTGACCCGGAACCCTTGCGGCTTGGCGCATTTCAGGCGCGCTCGTCTCTCGGGCTCGGGGGCTATTATATCGACAACGTGTTTGCGACCGCCGAAAACACTGTTGATGATTTCGCGTTTACGATCCGCCCGGAAGTGGACGTTAGGTCGGATTGGTCACGCCATGAAGTGGGCGTGAGCGGATCAGTCGAACACTTTGAGTTCGTCGATCAGGGCTCTGAAAGCCAGACCAATCTGCGCGCGGGCGTTCGGGGACGTCTCGATGTGACCCGCGACTTTAGCCTCTCGGCCCGAGGCTTTGTTGAAGATCTTTTTGAACCGCGTACCCAGATTTCCATTCTCGACGAATTCGGCGAGCCGGTTCAATTCACCCGTTTTGGCGGCGCGCTTGAGGGCCGTTACCAGCGTGATCGCATCCAGGCCACCGTTGGATATGAAGTCACCGACACAAACTTTGACGATGTCGAGGGCATCGCGCCATTTGGCGATATCGACCAGGATTTCCGGGACGGGCTTGACCATACAGTGCGTGGACGGGTGGCTTATGCGGTGACCCGGGACTGGGCCGTTTTTACCCAGGGAAGCTATTTTGTCCGCAATTTTGATGAACCAACGCTGTTGGGTGATGGGACATTGGCCTCGCGGGATTCCGATGGCTTTACGATTGAGGGCGGCGTCAACTTCGAGCTCCAGGGCCCGTTCCGTGGTGATGTCGCTGTCGGTTACATTGAGGATAATCGTGAAGATCCGGCTTTCGCCGATATCACGGGTGTGTCGGTTGATGGGCGTCTGCAATGGTTTCCAACGCGGCTGACGACGGTCACCGCGACAGCTGGCCGTCGGACGACGGATGTCGGACTCGTTGGCGCGGCCGCGGCGATCGCCACGAATGGCGGCGTCCGCGTCGATCACGAATTGCTCCGCAATGTGCTTCTCTTCGCTGAGGCCAATGTTTTCGACACCCAATTCGAAGACTTCGATCGCGACGATACCTTCTTCGATATCGGCGTGGGGTCTGTCTACAAACTGAACAAGCGTGTGCACCTGGAAGGGTTCTATCGCTACACCAATCGGGATTCATCGATCCCACTTGAGGAATTCAATCAAAACATTGTCGGCTTTGAGCTGAGATTCTATCCTTAACACTTGGGCAGAACGCCCATCCGTGGAGACTGGTAAAGTGAACAAAGCCTATCCGCCCCTGAACGTGCCGTCTTATCCGGCCTATGGGAGCCCGGTCTCGACGGGTGACAACACCCTGATTGATCTCCAGGCCCTCTTAAAGGCTGGCCAACGCCGCTTCTGGCTCATGCTGACCGCTTTTGTGCTGACCGTGTCGGTCGTCTCAATACTGACGTTCCGAATGACCCCGATCTATACGGCCACCACCCGCGTCATTGTGGATGAACGCAACACGGATGCGACGGAGACATTCCGTGAGCGGATCGGAACATCGGCGACTGCGATTGAGACCGAAGTCCAGGTGATCAAGAGTCGGGCACTCCTGCGCCGCGTCGCTGAGCGGCTGAACCTGACTGATATCGCAGAGTTTAACCCAAGCCTGCGGGCCGATGCGAATGATGGCCCGGGCCTCATTGGCGGCATGGTCAATGCCGTGCAAGGCCTCGTGTCCGGCGGCGACGAGGACGCGGAACAGCGTCCGGAAACCCCGGAAGAGCGGGTTGAGCGGCAACTCCGCACCGCGGCCGATATTCTGGGCAGCAAGATCACTGTGAGCCGCCTCGGTGCCACGCTTCTCATCGATATCAGTGTGAACAGCGAAAGCCCGCAACTTGCGGCTGCCATCGCCAACACGATTGCCGAAGAGTACCAGGTTGACCAGTTGAACGCGAAGTTTGAGGCCACCGAGCGGACAGTCGGCTGGTTGAGTGAGAAACTGGAAGACTTGCGTGTGGACGCGACCGAGGCCGAGCGCGCCGTTGCCGTTTATATTCGCGACAATCAGATCCAGACCACTGATGGTCAGACATTGGATGAGCAATCGATCACGCGGATCAATGATGAGCTGGCGATCGCCCGTGCAGATCTCGCTGAACGGCAGGCACGGTTACAAAATGTGCGAAACATCGTTTCGGTCGGGGGAAGCCTCGACGGTGTGGCGGATGTGATCAATTCCGAAACGATCCGTGATCTTCGGCGCCAGGAGGCGGAAGTCTCCCGTCGGCGTGACGAGCTTGCGACGCGGCTTGGCCCACGCCACCCTGAACGCCTGCGCGTTGAGAGCGAGCTTGAGAGCATCAATACCCAGATCCGCGCGGAAGTTGACCGCATCATTCAAGGGCTCGAGGGCGAGGTTCGCGTATCCCAGGGCAGGATCAACAGCTTGCAAGGCAGCCGATCAGAGCTGACGCAGCAGCTGAACCGAAATAACGAAGCGTCAGTTGTGCTGCGCGACCTGGAGCGTAAGGCGGAATCGGCCAATCAGACTTATCAAGAGTTCTTGGACCGCTTCAACGAAGCTTCCTCGACGGAGCAGAATGCGACGGCTGATGCCCGCGTCCTGTCCGAAGCCACAGCGCCGCATTCACCGAGCGCACCGCGCACGAAGTTGAACATATTCCTCGGCATGATCCTCGGTGGGATGCTTGCGGGCGGGCTCGCGCTCCTCGCGGAGCTTTTGGATAACTACTTCTCCACCCCAGAGGATATCGAACGGATGTTTGGCCTGCCTAGCATTGGCTCGATTCCCATGCTGACCCGTCTGAAGGGTTTCGGCAAAAAGGATATGACGCCTGCCGACTATCTCATATCCAACCCGCTGTCGGCGTTTGCAGAGAGCATTCGAAACCTGCGCGCCTCGATTATCTTTGCTGATCTCGACCGGGAATCGAAAACGGTGGCAATCACGTCCTCTCTGCCAGACGAGGGGAAGACGACCATCACTTACTGCCTTGGGCGTATGTCGGCGATGTCGGGGGCAAAGACGATTATCATTGATGGTGATTTCCGGCGCCGTCAGCTGACAGAGGCTCTTGGTTTTGAACCGGAGCGCGGCTTTATCGAGCACCTGTTCGGCGAGGTGACGCTCGAAGACGCGACTGTCGTTGATGAGCAGACGGGGCTGCATATTCTCCCACTGACCAATGCGCGCAACACGCCGCGTGATGTCTTCGGATCGCGCGCTTTCGACGCGCTGATCAATGAGTTGAAGAAGACCTATGACCTGGTGGTCATTGATACCGGCCCGATCCTTCTCATGTCGGAATCGCGTGTCGTGGCGAGTAAGGCCGACCAGGTAATCGTTGTCGCGAAATGGCGGTCGACAAGCCGTTGGACCCTGCAGGAAACGATCAACATCCTGAAGGAATTCAATGCGAGCATTGCGGGTGTTGCGATGACATTTGTCGATCTCGCGAAGCGTCGCCGGTTCGGATATTCGAATGCGAGCTACAAAGCATACGACAAATACTACTCGACGGATTAGAGCCTGCTCGATGGCCGATGGTTTTCGGCTGGAGCCTGACAATAAGGTAGAGAGACCGGCGGCTTGGTCGCCGGTCAAACTCTAGAAAAGCGCGCGTGAATTCGGACGCTCAATCATGACCCGTCTTGCCTATTTCGGACACGATATCGCCGATGCGGCCATCCGCCGGCGCGTGGAGGCTTTGTCGGCCGACGGGCTTGAGGTGACGGGCTTCATGATGCGCCGATCGGACAGATCAGAAACCGCTTGGCCCAATATCGACCTGGGGCAGACCCAAGATGGTGCGTTTGTGCAGAGACTCCGGCAAATCTTTCGGGGCGCCAGGATGGCTGCGGATGCTGGCGGAGCCCTCGAAACGGCCGATGTAATTCTCGCGCGAAATGTCGATATGCTGGCATGCGCCTTTCTCGCAAAGCGCCACCTGAATCTGTCGACCCCTGTGATTTATGAGTGTTTGGATGTTCACCGGCTTCTGGTCCGCGAAGATCCGATCGGCAGCGCCATACGACAGCTAGAGGCGCAACTGTTGAAGCGCTGCGCGGGGCTTATCGTTAGCTCGCAGGCCTTCGTGAGAAATCATTTTGAGCCGCGCTATGGCGGTCACCCGGCGACCCATCTTGTTGAGAATAGGCTATCGGCTGGCATGGCCTACGGCCCGCGCCCGGCTCCGGAGGAGGCGATCGAGACCGTCACCGGGCCTCTCCGAATCGGCTGGTTTGGTATCCTCAGGTGCGCGCGCACGCTCGATATCCTGCTGGAGACGGCCAAGGCGTATCCCCGTAATGTGGAAATCATTATACGCGGGCGTGTCAGTCGTGTGGAAATTCCAGACTTCGAGACCGCCATTCAAGGCTATCCCAATGTCCAGTTTGGCGGGGCCTATAAGGCCCCTGAAGACCTCGCGGAGATTTATAGCTCTGTCGATTTGGTCTGGGCCGGTGACTTTATGGAAGCAGGGTTCAATTCGGTTTGGCTGCTTCCCAATCGGCTTTACGAGGGAGGGTACTTCGGTGTCCCCCCAATCGCGCCCGCCGGGACGGAAACGGCGACTTGGATTGCGCGGCACGATTGCGGCTATTCCGTCGCCGAGCCCATCGAACAGTCACTTGTGGCCTTGGCCGGCGAGTTGATTGCGACCCGAGATGCTATTGCGCATCGGCGTGCTGCCTTACTTCGCTTGCCAGAGGCTGTATTTGTGCAGCCGCGCGGCACAATGCGTGCATTGATTGAAGGCTTTCAAGGCGTCACAATTGAAGCCGAGATCAACGAGGTTGTGGCATGAATAACGCCCCGCCCATGCCGGCCGGTCCTGAAATTTCTTATCAGGCTATTCGGGTCGAGAAGCCCGCCGGGTCGTGGTGGGAGCAGGCTATGGTAGCGCTATGGCTGCTGGTGACCTTTATCCCCTTTCCCAATGACGAGCTGTTGCTTTATCCGCTGGCGCTAGGCTTTGCCGGCCTGTTTGCGCTTCGGTTTCGAGAAATGGTTCCATTGGCGCTTCGGTGCTGGCCGCTATTTCTGATTCCTATCCTCTGTTGCGTCTCCATGTTTTGGTCTTCGTCACCGTCGGGCGCTCTTCGCCTGGGGGTCATGATGATCCTGACCCTGGTGATCGCGCTTTACGCTGGCGGCCGTCTCACTCCGCGGCAGGTCCTGCAGGCCGTTTTCGCAGCGTGTTCTGTGTCTGTGTTTGTTGCCCTGCCGGAGCTCAACTCGCTCGGCGATCAGTACGGTCTGTATGCCCAAAAGAACATCTTTGCGATCCGCATGATGCTCGCCCTGATCACGTCACTCGCCTTGGCGCTCGATTGGAAGCAGCCAATTCTCTTGCGGCTCGTCGCGATACCGTATGTTCCGTTGACGGCGTATATGATCCTTCGGGCGGAATCGGCAACAGCGCTCTTACTCGCGCTCGCCGCGTTCGGGATTATCGTCGCGATCTACCTGTTCTGGACCAATGTCTCCCGGATCCGGCACCTCAGAACCTTTGTACTCATTGCGCTGGCCGCCTTCGCGCTATTAGGCCTTCTTCTTTTCCTGAACATGCCGAATAATGCGATCGTTCAGTCGATCCTGTTCGAGTTTGGCAAGGATACAACCCTGACCGGGCGGACGGTTTTGTGGGCGGATGCGGCACGCCTGTCCGAACGCAGCCCTTGGCTTGGCTGGGGAGCGGCAGGCTTCTGGCAGCCGTGGAATGGCGAAGCCGAGGCGATCCTTGAGTATTCCTACAAAGAGTCCGGCACCCAGTTTTCGTTCCATTCTACCTATTATGAGGTGCTGGTTCATCTCGGGCGGGTCGGTCTCTTTTTCTTGATATTCCAGATCGCATGGATGATGTACCAGGCCAGCCGGAATTGGGCGAAGAGCCAGGCCATGCCCCAGACATTCTTGCTGACCTATGCGGGCATATCGCTCATCACGACCTTCACCGAATCCTACTTGTTTGGTGTTTTCGATATCGCGATTGTCCTCTTCTTGCTCACAGCCGTCTCCGGAGTTACGGAGCGCGATCGCGTCCGCACAGTCCTTGTTCCTGAAAGTCCGTCACCGACGGTCTTTGCGCAGTGATGGACGCACCCGCCGCGCCAGATGTGAGCGTTATCACGCCGGTTTGGAACGCAGCAGAATGGGTGAGCCACGCGATCCATTCTGTGCAAGCCCAGGAGGGGGTCACCTGGGAGATGCTTATCGTCGATGATGCCTCGAGCGACGACACGGGGGAAGTTGTTCAAAAGATCGCGCGGGAGGATCCGCGCATCCGGTATGTTGCCCTTGCCGAGAATGGCGGGCCGTCGCGCGCCCGTAATGCGGCGCTGGACCTCGCTGCCGGGCGGTTCGTTGCCGTACTGGACGATGATGACCAGATGGCACCAGAGCGCCTGCAGCGTTTGATCGCGGTCGCCGATGCAACCGGCGCCGATTTGGTGGTCGACAATATGATGCGAGTTGCCGATCATCCGGGGGGGGATGTATTAGGCTCGTTTCTCTCCTTCGGGGACGATTTCGAAGGTGGTTCCATGGAGATTGACCTTCGGACCTATCTTGACCCGGCGAGCGAGCAGCGCTTTGGCGCAGGGCTCGGGTTTCTTAAGCCCTTATTCCGCCGGGAGATGCTGGACGAGCTGGGGCTTCGCTATGATGAGACGCTCCGGAATACGGAGGATTATTTCCTCGTCGCGCACGCGTTGGCGAATGGTGCGCGGATGCTGCTCCTTCGCGACGCTGGCTACTTCTACACCCAGCGCCAAGGGTCCTTGTCTTATCGGTTAAGCGGGGACCGCGCGCAGGCCATTTGCGACGCCTTTTCTGCGTTCTATGCGCGTTATACGGATCACTTTGATGCGGCAACGGCGAAAGCCGCCGCAGCGCAAGCGCAAACCCGCGCTAATGCGCTCGCATTTGCGCGCCTAGTCGACAGTCTCAAAGCGGTTCGTCCGGACAAAGTGGCGGGGACACTGGCGAAGTATCCATCCTCCGTTCCCCATATGGCTCGGGAGTTGATGCGCATTGCTCGTGAGAAACTGTCGGCTTGAAGGCTTGGTTAGAGGGCCTGAATGACAATCGAGGCCACGCCGGCCCAGAACAGTCCGCAAAAGCTAATTAATAGGAGAGACGTTTTCCAGAGCGGCCACCGGACCGTGTCGTCGTAGCCGTCGCTGAGGGCCGTCGCCGAGCGCTGTGTCGACCTGATCCGTCGGTTGAGCGACGGCAGGAAGCGCGGTGGCAAAGAAGTATGGTCAGTTTTTGACACGCGTGCCGTGATCCTTAGCCTGTTCATAACGCCCCAGAAATGTTCGCGGTGAGCGCTAGCATCTTCAAGACTGCAAAAGCGTATACTCGAATTTGCGATCAAAAGATTAATGGGATCGCGAGACTCTACTTGATTCTGACTTCGTTCGCATTTGACGCGATTGGACTATACAAACACTCTCAACAGCGTTGGACA
>JBCAWP010000088.1:0-9536 GCA_038534535.1 Pseudomonadota bacterium | reverse complement strand
ATTCAAGAAGGAGTGCTATCTGTGGCTTATAACGCGCCTGTGACTGACTTGTCTTTTGTCCTGACCGATGTCGCAGGTCTAACAAGTCTCCAGGGGCTCGATGGCATGGAGACCTATGATCCGGATCTGGTCTCTCCGATCCTTGATGAAGCCGCAAAACTCGCTCGAGACGTCCTCGCTCCTTTGAACCAATCGGGGGACAAGGCTGGCGCCAAGCTTACCGAGGCGGGGGTGAAAGCGGCGCCCGGCTTTGCAGAGGCCTATGCTGCGTTTCGCGATGGTGGCTGGATGGGCCTCGCTTTTCCGGAAGAGTATGGCGGCCAGGGATTGCCAAAATCCATGGCGCTCGCCGTGATGGAAATGGTCCATGGCGCCAATATGGCTTTCGGCCTTTGCCCGCTTCTCACATTTGGTGCCATCGAGGCCCTGCTCGCCCACGGAACAGACGAACAGAAGCAAACCTATCTTCCGAAACTGATCTCAGGCCACTGGACTGGGACGATGAACCTGACTGAGCCCCAGGCGGGGTCCGATGTCGGCGCGTTGAAGACGAAGGCGGTGCCGAACGGTGACGGCTCATACGCGATTTCGGGTCAAAAGATCTACATCACCTGGGGCGACCACGACATTGCCGAGAATATCATCCATCTGGTCCTGGCACGCCTACCGGATGCCCCGGAGGGCTCGAAAGGTGTGTCGCTCTTTGTCTGTCCGAAATTCCTCTTGGATGCCGATGGGTCGCTTGGCGCGCGGAATAAGCTGTCTTGCATCGGGCTCGAGCGCAAAGTCGGCATCCACGCCAGTCCGACCTGCGTCATGGAGTATGATGGGGCAACGGCCTGGCTCGTCGGCGAGCCGCACAAGGGGCTCGCGGCCATGTTCACCATGATGAATTCGGCGCGCCTGAATGTTGGCCTCGAAGGCGTCGCGGTCGGTGAGGCGGCTTACCAGACAGCTTATGCCTATGCCCATGAGCGCAAGCAGGGTCGAGCGAAAGGGGTCGATGGTCCTGCGCCGATCTTGCACCATGCCGATGTGCGCCGGACGCTGATCACCATGCGGGCGCGCGTGATGGCCGCGCGGGCGATCTGTTTTGCCTGCGGGGTCGCGGCTGATCTTGCTGAGTATGGCCCGACGGAAGAGGCCCGCCGGAGTGCGCGGTTGCGTGAAGACTTGCTCACACCGATTGCAAAAGCGTGGTCGACCGATATGGGCGTAGAAACCGCAAGCCTCGGCGTTCAGGTCCATGGCGGCATGGGCTTTATGGACGAAACGCTTGCTGCCCAGCTTTATCGGGATGCGCGCATCCTGCCGATCTATGAGGGCACAAACGGCATCCAGGCCATCGATCTCGCTGGGCGTAAGCTGGCGCTTGCCGATGGCGCCGCGATTGCTGAGATGCTCTGGGAGATGGAGGTCACGGCACGCGACGCGCGCACGGCAAACGATCCGCAATTTGTGCAATTGGCCGAACGGTTGAACGATGGTATTCGCGCGCTCCACGATGCGACGGACTGGATGCGCGATGCGATGCAAACGGACCGAGAGGCAGCCCTTGCCGGGGCGACGGCGTATCTGAAGCTCGCCGGCGATGTCATCGGAGGGCACTTTCTGACCCGCGCGGCGCTCGAAGCGCGGGGTGACGCCACCAAAAGCCATATACTCGCCCTTGCCGGATTCTTTGCCGAGACGGACCTTGCCGAGGCGCCGGCCCGCGTCTCAAGCATCAAAGGCGGCGGCGCTGTTCTGTCTCGCTACAGTGAGCATTTGTTCGGCGTCTAATTCGCGCTGCGGCGATAGACATTGATCGGCGCGTCGCCGAGGCGGGCTTGATAGTCGAATTCATAACCAAGCTTTTCCGCCACCCGGATCGAGGCACCATGGTCCGGCTCAATGATACAAACCGAGCCGCCGCGCGGAAAATGGAAAGCTCCCCATGCAAGCGCTGCTTGCATAGCCTCGGTGGCGATCCCTTTGCCCCAGGCCGATTGGACGACTGACCAGCCGGCTTCCGGTGTGCCGGCATAGGAGGGCTCAATCGCGCGTTGGCCTTCCAAAAAACCGGCTTCTCCAAGGAACTCGCCGGTTTCACGGTCTTCGATCGCCCAGTATCCATAGCCGAGTAGGGCCCAGCTGCCGGCCGTCCGCAGGATCTGCTGCCAGAGGTCGCTTCGCGTGCGAGGCGTATTTCCGATGAAGCGGTAGTGCGCCGGGTGTGCCCACATCTCCGTCAGCGCCTCCAAATCCCCCACGTCCAGGGCGCGCAGCCTGAGCCGGTCTGTTTCGAGCACCGGAATGACGGGTGGGGTCGCTGACGCCGCGAGACGGAGAAGCTGCGGCATCTGCTTTTGCGTTTGTGCGGTCATAGGAAAGATGTCCAAAGTCAGGTTCGCTGCATTGGTTCTTGCTATCACCGATCCGAGCTTGGGCCGAGGGCGGGCTGCGATGGGTTTGCGTTGCGTCACCACTGGCTCAGCGGCCTGCGACATGCGATACGCTGCGGCATGGATGGATTTGAAGGCAAGACGGCTGGCCGTGAGCGGCCTGCTTATCCCTTTGGCGATCGAACGCCAGATGTTGGAGAGACGATCGAGGTTGCGCCCGGTGTTCTCTGGCTTCGGATGCCGCTGCCATTTTCGCTGAAGTGGATCAATTTGTGGCTGCTAGAAGATGGCGATGGCTGGACCATCGTGGATACCGGCATGCCGACCGATGAAACCAAGGAAGCTTGGCGGAGCCTCATGGACGGGCCCATGGCTGGCCGTCCGGTCAACCGGATTTGCGTGACCCATATGCATCCGGACCATGTGGGAAATGCCGGCTGGCTCCACCGCAAGACGGGCGCGACATTGCATATGAGCCGGCTCGAATACATTACCTGCCGGATGCTGTGTGCCGATACCGGCCGGGAGGCACCCGAGGCCGGAACGAGCTTCTACCGGCGCGCCGGATGGGATGAGACGGCCCTCCAGGCCTATCGCGACCGGTTTGGACGCTTTGGCATGGGTGTGAGCCAAATGCCGGACAGCTATGTGCGGCTCAGCGATGGAGAGACGCTGTCGATTGGCGGTCGGGCGTGGCAGGTCATTGTGGGGAACGGACATTCACCGGAACACGCCTGCCTTTATTGCCCGGAGCTCAATGTCTTGATTTCTGGAGACCAGCTCCTGCCGAAAATCTCATCAAATGTTTCGGTTCACCCCACCGAGCCAGAGGCGGACCCGCTCACCGATTGGTTGACGAGTTGCGCGAAGATCAAGTCCATCGTGCCTAAGGACGTGTTGGTGCTGCCAGCCCACAACGAACCATTCACGGGCGCCCATGCGCGCTTACAGGCGCTGATTGACGGCCACGAGACCGCGATGGTCCGCCTGCACCAGCGTCTGGCTGAGGCGCCGCGCCGGGCTGTTGATACATTTCCGGCCCTATTCAGCCAGAAAATAGGTCCGGATTTGTTGGGTTTGGCGACGGGGGAAGCCATGGCAAATCTCAACTGTCTCCTCGGTCGCGGGCAAGCTGAAAAAGAAACCGAGGCCGATGGGGTCGACTGGTATCGGGCAGTCGTCTGAGTGTTTGGCCACAATTTCAGCTGAATTCTGCGCTTTGCGAAGGGACAATACTGACGAAGGTTGGGGCCGGCCCGCATTATGCATCGGCATTATTCGACCGAAAGCTGGGTGATTGAGATTGGTTTGTCATAAAAGACGAAGCGCGCGGGCATCGGTCCCGGACATGGCGGCATGTTTGAGCCAGACGAACGCATTGACTGTGTTGTTGACGGGTTGCGATGGGGCCGATCGCCCACTAATGCCGAAGAGCCGGTCGACAACACCGGCGAAGCTTCGGTGTGCCTGACATGACTGAAACAAATGCCACGCCGCCGGATGCCTCGATTTCAGAGCCGAAAACCCTGACAGACCGGGTCCGAGAAGAGGTCATGGAATGGGTCAGGCTACTGTCTGTCTTTATTCCGGCATTTTTCTTTTTCTCCATGGTGCTCTTTGAGCAACGGGTCATCCCCTCTGAAAGCATGGTGCCTGCGCTTCAAGTCGGGGATCGGGTTGCGGTCAATAAGTTCGCCTATGGTTACTCGCGCTTCTCTATTCCCTGGGGCGTCGACCGTCTCCTGCCGCTTGGAAGCGGTCGTCTGTTCGGCCGGCAACCCAAGCATGGCGACGTGGTCGTCTTCATGCACCCTCATTATCGCCGCGTGATGATCAAACGGCTGATCGGAATGCCGGGTGATCGCGTCGAGCTAAGAAATGAGCAATTATTCCTCAATGGCCGGGCTGTGCCGACTGAATTCATACGGGATTTTCGGTATAATCCGCGCGGCGAGCGTGGGACGACGCCGACGAGAGAATATCGAGAAGAGCTGAATGGCGCCTCTTATCTGGCGCACCAGTGGTATGATCGCGAACCACTTGATTCAACGCCGGTCTTTATTGTTCCGGACGGCCACTTCTTTTTCATTGGCGATAATCGCGACAATTCCAAAGATGCGCGCGATTTGAGCGGCCACTGCCCAACGATTGACGGCGTGGTCGAAGAGGCGGGCTGCGACCCACGCCTGGGTGTGAGTGCAAAGGACGCATCTGTCGGTTTTGTGCCGTTTGACCACCTGATCGGCCGGGCCGAGACGGTGCTTTGGACCACAAAGCGTTGCGCGACGCAGCCGCGGCTTGAATGTGCTGAGCCACGGGTGTGGAAAAGCCTCTAGAGCGCAGGGTAACCACCGCAAAATCTTCTTGTCTTGGCTTGCGCCCGTCCACCTCTGCGAGTAGGGGCTGACAGCCTTGGAGGCCGGTGCACAGCCGGCGGTGAGAATCGAGGCAAGACTGCCGAATGGGAGCAGACTCCGGACACCTCAGCGGGACTCGGCGGGGGCCGATCATCGTCTCTCGCCATGGAAAGCCAGCCCTTGATCGTACGAAAGGTCCGCGGCTCGACTGGCAGGCCTATGTCGACTGGTGGGCGGCGTATGAGGCTGGCGGGTTGGAAGCCGGACAAGACGCGCCGGCCGCCCTGAAAGAGTTGGTCGCAGATGCTGATATTCTATTCACATCGGGGCGGCGCCGGGCACGCGAAACGATGGCCTCGGCTGCTGCGGGACGAGAGGCCGAAGCGCTCGACATCTTCAATGAAGCCCCTTTGCCACCGCCCCGCCTTCGCCGGGCTCGGTTTCTGCCGAAAACCTGGAATGTGCTGGCCCGTATTGCGTGGCTGTTTGGTCATCAGCTCGGCGAGGATGAAAACGTATATGCATCGCGCGCGCGGGCTAAGGATGCTGCGAGCGCGCTCCACACAGCGGCCACAGAGGGGAAGGTGTTCCTTGCGGCCCATGGCTGGTTTAACCGGATGATCCGCAAAGAACTCATCCAGCTCGGCTGGCGCTGCACCTATAATGGCGGCGACCAATACTGGTCCTGGCGAATTTACGAATTCCCGCAAAACGAATCCTAGTCCGTTCGAATTGCGACCGCAGCCATTGTAGCGCGCCGCGTGTATCTTTAAGGTCCTCAACACTTGGGAGGCGATCATATGCCAGAAAAGAAACCCACCGATATCAGTAGTCTGAGTTTTGAAGCCGCGTTGAAAGAGCTTGAGGGCATTGTCGACAAGCTTGAACGCGGGGACGTCGAACTGGAGCAGTCGATTGCGATTTACGAACGCGGCGCGGCGCTAAAGGCCCATTGCGAAGCGAAGTTGAAATCGGCCGAGTTGAAGGTTGAGCAGATCGTACAATCAGCCGATGGCAGTGTTTCCACCGAACCAGCGAAGTTGGACTGATAGGTCAAGAAGGCACCGTTTGATGGACTTTCCGGCGCGGCTTAAGGAGATTGCAGACAAGGTTACGGTCGCGCTCGACCAGTTTATCCCGCCGGCGTCGGGTCCTGAAGCAAACCTTATGCGGGCGATGCGCCATGCCGCCCTGGCTAATGGCAAGCGGATGCGGCCATTCTTCGTCCTTGAGACGGGCCATATGTTCGATGCGAACGAGACATGGCTGTTACGCACCGCCGTCGCGCTCGAATGCGTTCACACCTATTCGCTCGTGCATGATGATTTGCCCTGTATGGACGATGATGACTTTCGCCGGGGTCAGCCGACGGTTCATAAGGCGTTCGATGAGGCGACGGCGGTGCTCGCCGGCGATGGTCTCCTGACTTTGGCCTTCAAGATCCTTGCCGACGGGGACACCCACCGCGATCCGCTTGTCCGGTTGAGATTGATCGATCGATTAGCCGAAGCCGCCGGCGCCCGTGGCATGGTTGGCGGGCAGATGATTGACATGCTCGGGGTCGAGCAGGTGCGCGACCTGAATACAATCACGCGGATGCAGCGGATGAAGACCGGGGCCCTGATTTCCTATGCCGTGGAAGCCGGCGGCGTCATCGGTGGGGCGACAGAAGCAGAACTGCATGCCCTGTCTGGTTTTGCCACCGACCTGGGTCTCGCTTATCAGATTGCCGATGATTTATTGGATGCGACGGGCGATCCGAGTGTTGTGGGTAAGGCCACCGCCAAAGACGATGCGGCCGGGAAAGCAAATTTCGTCACACTCCTTGGGGTGGACGGTGCCCAGCAGCGGGTGCGTCTTCTCGCCGCCCAGGCCAAGGAACATTTGATGATGTTTCGCACTCGCGCCAATATTCTGCTACATTCAGTAGATTACGTTTTAGAAAGAGGCCATTAGGCCCCGGACACGACGACCAAAACAAACAGATAACAGCAGCGCCTGGAGGCGTGACAATGCCCATAGACACTCCGCACCTGGACCGTATCTCAACGCCGGACAAGATGAGGCAACTGGATCGAGATGCTCTTTCCGGCATCGCCGACGATGTGCGCGCCGAAGTCATTGATGCCGTATCGGTGACAGGCGGACACCTTGGGTCGGCACTGGGCGTGGTCGAGCTGAGTGTAGCGCTCCATGCGGTGTTCGATACGCCGGATGACAAGATTATCTTCGATGTTGGTCACCAGTGTTATCCCCATAAAATTTTGACGGGGCGCCGCGACCGCATCCGAACCCTGCGCCAAGGCGGCGGCTTGTCTGGCTTCACCAAGCGGGCCGAGAGCGAATATGATCCGTTTGGCGCGGCGCACGCCTCGACATCGATTTCGGCTGGGCTCGGCTTTGCCAAGGCCCGCGATCTGCGCGGCGGCGACAATAGCGTCGTATGTGTCATCGGGGACGGATCCATGTCTGCCGGCATGGCCTATGAAGCGATGAACAATGCCGGGTCCGACGCGACCCGCATGATCGTCATTCTGAACGATAATGATATGTCGATTGCGCCCCCCGTCGGCGCCATGAGCCATTATCTCTCAAAGCTCGTCTCGGGCCGCTCCTATCGCGGGTTCCGCAAGCTTGCCAAGAAGATGATCGAACCGATCGGCCTGAAGATCCCGGCGCGCAAAGCCGAAGAATATCTGCGCGGCTTTGCCATGGGCGGAACGCTTTTTGAGGAGCTTGGCTTTTATTATGTCGGCCCCATCGATGGCCATGACATGGATGTCCTTGTCCCCGTCTTGCAAAACGTCAAAGCCATGCAGAACGGGCCGATCCTGCTGCATGTCGTCACGCAAAAGGGCAAGGGCTATGAACCCGCCGAGGCTTCGGCTGATAAGTATCACGGCGTCGCAAAATTCGACGTGGTGACGGGCAAGCAGTCCAAAGGGACGCCGAAGGCCCCGGCCTATACAAAAGTCTTCGGACAGAGCCTCGTCAAAGAAGCTGAAAAGGACGACCGGATCTGCGCGATCACCGCAGCGATGCCTTCCGGAACAGGGGTCAATATTTTTGGGGCGGCGTTCCCAGACCGGACCTTCGATGTGGGCATTGCAGAGCAGCATGGCGTGACCTTTGCTGCCGGTCTCGCGGCCGACGGTATGAAGCCCTTTGCGGCGATCTACTCCACCTTCTTGCAGCGCGGTTACGACCAAGTGGTCCACGATGTCGCGATCCAGAAACTGCCGGTTCGGTTTGCAATTGACCGGGCAGGTCTCGTCGGCGCCGATGGTCCAACTCATGCTGGAAGCTTCGACATTGGTTATCTCGGTGCGCTTCCCGGTATGGTGTGTATGGCCGCAGCCGACGAAGCCGACTTGGTGCATATGGTGTCGACCGCGGTGGCGATTGATGATGGGCCATCGGCGTTCCGCTATCCGCGGGGTGAAGGGGTCGGCGTCGACTTACCAGACGTGGGCATACCGCTTGAGATCGGGAAAGGCCGGGTCGTGAAAGAGGGCACGACGATCGCCATCCTGTCCTATGGCGCGCGGCTGGCGGAAGCGAACAAGGCCGCTGATATGTTGTCGGCCCAGGGACTTTCGACCACGGTGGCGGACGCCCGCTTCGCAAAACCGCTCGATACGGAGCTCGTCGAACGTCTTGCCAAGGATCATGAGGTTTTGATCACGATCGAAGAGGGCGCCATGGGCGGCTTTGGCGCGTTCGTGCTGCAACATCTCGCCTCTGTGGGCGCGCTGGACACGGGTCTGAAGATCCGGACCATGACCCTGCCAGATGTTTTCCAAGACCAGGATACACCCGCCGCCATGTACGACGCTGCGGGTCTGACCGCCCGCCATATTGCGTCGCGTGCGATTGAGGCGCTTGGACGCGGCGATGTGGATGAAATCGAACGCTGGGCGGCCACGGCAGCAGGCTAGCACACGCCAGGCTTGCGCTCACAGATCGGTTCCTCCGAATTGTCACAGAATCGCCGCTTGAGCGCGCGCCCGGGCGCGTTACGGTCTCTCCATAGACTGGTCTTTAAATACTCTGAGGGGTGATACCATGGTCCGAATTTTTCTTGCCGGCGCTGCGTCGACAATAATGATCGCAGCCTGCGCAACAGCGCCGACGACGGCACCGACGACGACGGACGTCACAGAAGTCGTTTTCGAGGATCTGTCCGATTTCGACCGGGCCCTAACCACCGCGGATGATCTGGTGGCCGCCGGCAATACCTCGATTGCGATCGACCGTCTGACCCAAGAACTTGGTAATGACACGCTCACACCTGAACAACGGGCGATTTTGCATTTTGAGCGCGGCAAGCTCAGACTGTCTGAAGATGGATATGATGTTTTCGGCGCCGTCGAGGACTTCGACACCGTCGTGTCCTCCTATCCAACGGCCACTGTGGCGACGGAAGCCGGCACTCTGCTCGCCACCGCACGAGGGGAAGCGACGTCGCTGAACTTCCTGATCGAACAGCCAGAAACGAGCCGCAGCCAACGGTTTGAAGCCCTGTTCCGTCTCGGTGAGCACCAGGAGGCCATTGACCTTATGCTGTCGACAAATCTCCAGCCGGAGAATGATATCCTCGTGGCGATGTATCAGATCGGTTATCTCTGCGAAGCCGAAGGCCTGACCGGGCCGGCCTATGGCGCGACCTTGCCGGACGGCATGCGGGAACAATTGCGGTTCTGTGACTTCGGAAAATAACGCTCAAACTGGCGAAGGCGTTCGGGACATCCGGCTTCCGGACCCGGCTGACCCGGCTGGTGATATAGTCTGGCAT
>JBCAWP010000087.1:0-9603 GCA_038534535.1 Pseudomonadota bacterium | reverse complement strand
AATCGTGTCCGGCTCCCAGCCGGCATCAAGACCCTGTTGCACCAATCGCCCCCCTTCCGCCATGAAAAGGCCCGTCTCGGTACGTACCTTTTTCCTGTCGAGGCCTTTCAGGGTTTTGATGGCCGGATTTGCGGCGCTGGAAATCTTTGTGGTCGGATGATTCACGTGGTTTTTGACCTGCAGGCCCGCCTTGCACGAAAGAGTCAGTTCATGCATGGCTTAAGCACAGGCTACGCCTTGAAGGAAAGGCACATTGGTTCGTTTAGTAGATTTGATTTTAGTGTTGTTGGGGCTCGCCGGAATGGCGGCCACGGGATGGTGGGCGGTCCATGGCGGCCCAACAAACGCTCGTAGTTTAGAAGCCAATCTGGAACGCCAGGTTGATGCGGCCCTTGAGGCTGCGGGTCTCGCCTGGGCCGATGTGCAGTTCGACGGTCAAAAGGCTATTCTCTTCGGCCAATCTCCGTCACATGATTCCGTTCAGCGCGCCGTTGATACGGTCATGGGCACAGTTATGGCTGGCGGATATCTGATCGGCGGGGTCACGAGCCTTGACGTTCAAGTCGCAGCCGCGCCGCCGGTTTCCCCCTATACTTGGCAGGCGACGCGCGGCGTCGAAAATGGGCTAACATTAAGTGGTTATGTGCCGTCGAGGGAAATCATGGCGCAGCTCATAATGGACGCTGAAGCGATTGCCCCGGGGGAGGTGACAAACACGATGCGCCTCGCCTCCGGTGAACCCTCTGGTGATTGGCTTGCAGCCGCTCGCATTGGCCTACTTCAGTTGGATGAGATGCCGGGCGGGACGGTGACACTGACGGATTCCCGGCTTCTCCTAGAAGGACGTTTGATCGACCCGGCCGTTCGAAATCGCGTGGTTGCGGCTGTGCAACGTGTTGCGCCGCCATACGCCGCTGACGCCCGCATTTCGGGTGGGGGGCTCTGGCGCGCCGAACATAAAGACGGGGACTTGATCTTGACCGGACGGGTGCGCAGCCCGGCCGAGCGTAATGAGTTGAACGCGCTCGCCGCCGAGTATTTTGACGGTACGGTGCGTGACAATATGGAAATCTCCAATCACGGCCATGAAGACTGGCTCGATGGTGTACGGATTGCTTTGCCGCATTTTGCAGGCTTTCAATCTGGAACGCTCGCCTTTGACCCGGAGGGCGACGGGTATCGCGTCGAGGGGGACGCGACCGATAGCCTCGCGACCTATCTGACCGGTGACCTTCAGGAGCTAGATAGTCGTTTCGAAATCGTCCAGGACATTCGTGTTGTCGACGCTGACCTGGCAGAATTGGCGGCGATTGATTTTACGACTGATCCACAAGCCGCCTGTGCCGAGGCCTTCGACACCGTGCTATCGGTTAACAGAATTAGCTTTGAGAATGGTGCCTCCGTCATCACGCGCGATAGCGGGGCCGCGCTAGATAAGCTTTTGGCCATTATCAATCGATGCCCCGCGTTTTCATTCCGTGTCAGCGGTCACACCGACGCCTATGGCGATCGCAGCTTCAATATCCGCCTGAGTGAAGATCGCGCAGGCGCCGTCGTCGATTATCTGGCGGCTCGCGGCGTTGCGAAAACACGGCTCGATCCCGTAGGGCTTGGTCCTGACCAACCAATCGCCGATAATACTACCCGGACCGGTCGCGCAGCGAATCGGCGAATAGAGATCGAAGTGATCGAAGGGAGTTAGTCATGATCTGGCTTGTCGCCCAAATGTGGACCTGGATCGCGGTTGCCGCGCTCTTCGGCCTATTGTTTGGCTGGGGTTTCCGTGGTCTGCGCCTCAAAGCGGCCGCGCGGCGTGCCATGGTCGAACGTGACGTCGCATTCACCGAGCTCAATCAAGTGCGTAGCGAGCTGGATGGTCTTTATGCGGCCCAACGCAAAGGCATTGATGCGGCCAGCGAAGCGGGCGATGCGGTACTGCGCCAAGAATTAGAAGCGCGCGAAGCGAAAATGCAGAGCCTCACGGATGCGCTGGCTCAGTCCCGACAAGAACTCCAGGTGCTGCACCAGCAAGTCGAGACCCAAGCGGCCGTGCCCGTGTCGGCGGCAAGCCCGTCCAATTCCAATGAACGCCTTGATGTGGAATTAAATCCAGCGGGTGCGGAACTCGCCTGGCGTAACCGTTATCTCGAAAGCCGCGTGCGCTCTCTCGAAACGCTTGTTGGCCGCCAGGCCGATACGATCGCCGCCCAAACTACGGCCGAGCCCGCCGTGCAAGAGGCGCCGAGTCCCGAGGCGGCGCCGGTTGTGGTTGCCCCGGCGCTTGACCCGTCGGGGGGCGAGGTCGGAGATGCCGACGCAGATGTGGCGCGCACACGCTGGCAAAACATGTATCTTCGCAAGCGGCTTGCCTATTTGGAGTCCTTTCCTCCGAAAACCCGCGACGCAACGAGCGTAGACGATTTGGAAGATACGGTCGACGTGGCTGACACGGCCAATGTGGATGAGGTGGAGACCAACCCCGACCGCGTCGAAACAGTGAATGTCGAAGCGGCCGAGCCGGAGGCGCCGGGAACGCCCGCTGAGATCGAACAGGAACTTGCGCGTCTGCGCTGGCGTAACCGATACTTGGAAAGCCGACTTGCCTATATAGATGGCGACGCGCAGCGCGGCGAAGGCAAGCCCCAGGAGGCCAGCGCCGATACTGGCGAGAGTGAATCGCCCAAATTGGCGGGCGCGTCGACCTTGGAATCTGCCATCGACGCCGCTTCGCAGACATCGCCGACACCGGTGGACGCCTTTCTCGCTGCAGTGGAAGCTGGAGACACGATCGACAAGCCAGATTCGATGGTCGAGCCGGAAGATAGCGGCGACGATCTCACACGCATTCGCGGGATTAATGCTGGCTTACAACGGACCCTGAACGATCTCGGCATTTGGCGATTTTCACAGATCGCTGGCTGGAACGATTCCAATGTCGCCTGGATCGTCGAGAACGTGCCTGTCGACGAGACAACTGACTGCTCTGATTGGGTCAAACAGGCTGCTGTCTTAGCGGTGGGTGGTGGAAGCGCTTGAGGCTGCGGTACCGTTCAGCAACGGTTCAATGACAATTGGGTAAGTCTCCGAGAGACTTGTTTGAATTAACTTTTGCCGAGCCGCTTCCAGTTGGTTATTGTCTGCTCCAGAGTTCGGCTGAGGAAGGGAAAACCGTGGACGACCGTATCGATATCCCCGAAGGCGTTCTGGAAAACGCGCCAAAAGTTAATCTCTCGCGCCGCGCGATCATTACCGGGTTGGCTGCTGGAACAGTGTTCCCGATTGTCTCAGGCTGCACCGTTAATCCGGAAACCGGCCGCAGCCAGTTTTTACTGGTCGGTGAAGGGCAAATCGCGCAAATCGCGGCGTCGGCCTGGACAGATGTGAAGTCGCAAACCCCTCAAACGGCCGATCCGCGCCTGCGCGGGCGGGTCATGGAGGTGTGGAACCGGACCGCCGAAGGCGCTGGAAAGGCCGAAGAGAACTGGGACGTTGCTGTGTTCGACACCGATACCGTCAACGCATTTGTAATGCCCGGCAATAAAGTTGGCATCTATCGCGGCATTACCGAACTGACCGAGAATGACGACCAGCTATCGTCAATACTCGGGCACGAAGTGGGGCACGTGACAGGCCGTCATGCGGCGGAACGTATGTCAGTCTCTATCGCGTCCCAGACCGCTCTCGTAGCGGGTCAAATCGCTGTGGCCCAATCAGATACGCTTCGCCAGTATGGCGGCGTCCTCGGTGCCCTTGGCGGCGCAGCCCTGCAATTTGGCGTGGTGTTGCCCTACAGCCGGAATCACGAATTGGAAGCCGACCGGCTTGGTGTCGATTACATGCACAAAGCGGGGTATTCGGTCCGCGAAGCGCCGCGGCTTTGGGAGTTGATGGCGGCTCAGAGCGAGGGCCAGCGCCCGCCGGAGTTCATGTCGACCCATCCGGATCCGAACCGGCGAGCTGCCGAGCTTCGCAATTATATCAACGCTCGCGGTTACGACCTGCTCTAGTCTGAGGGGGACGGGTCAAGCCTCCGTCCACGGGGCGACAGCCGGAACGTCGGCGCCAATATGTTGATAATACAATCGTTGAATCCGGCGCGTAGTCGGACCGGGCTTTCCGGCGCCGATCGCTTGACCATCAATCGATATGACCGGCACGATGACGGCGCCTGTGGAGGTCGTGAACACTTCTGAGGCCTCACGCAATTGATCCAGTGAAAAAGCCGCCTCAAGCACTGTGCAGCCGTCATTGCGCGCCAAACTGGCCACGCGATCACGCGTGATGCCTGGCAGAAGGGCGGGCGAAAGCTCCCGAGTCTGGACTGTCTGGTCCGGCCGAACAATCCACACATTTGCCGAGGCCGCTTCTGTCACAAGGCCATCCTCATGCATGATGGCCGTGAAAGCGCCGGCCCGCCGCGCGGCGCGATAGGCGAGGGATTGGGAGAGTAGCTGCGTGGTTTTCATGTCCCGCCGTGTCCAACGCTTATCTTCCGTTGTAACCGCCGATACGCCTTCCCGGGCTGTCGCACCAATCAGGGCGCGGGCGCTCGAGAACAGGAAAACCGAGGGGATGAGCTCTTCTGGACCCATAAAGTCGCGGGGTCCGTGGCAGCCAGCACTCACCTGAAGATAGATCAGCCCTTCGGACAGGTCGTTCCGTGCGATTAGCTCCTCATGGAGGCTCTTCAGATCAAGGTCCGGCACCGGGATCTCGATCCCAGCCAAGGTGCGATTTAGGCGCGCCACATGGCCGTCCCAATCGATCAGTTTGCCGTTGTAGACCGCGGTCACTTCGTAGGCGGCATGAGCGAACAAGTAGGCCCGGTCAAAAGGGGAGACGCGGGCCGCATCCGATTGCACAAAGGCGTCGTCCATATAAACCCATCGACCGAGGGACATGCATATACTCCGCTTTGCAAAGGCAGGCACAAAACTTATCTGCTGCACTGCAACAATAATCTTGCGTGTGCAGACGGCATACGCAAGATTGCGCTAAGTGATGCCACAAATACGTGTGCGCAAAGAATTTTTTTCCGGGAGGCTGACGACGCATGAGCGCTTCATATGACCGCATCGAAAAGGACATCTACGATCTCGGCGAAATCCCGCCGGAGTTTCATGTCCCAAAAATGATGCATGCTTGGGCCATTCGGCGTGAGCGCCACGGACGTCCGGCGACCGCCATGCAGATCGAACAGGTGCCGGTGCCGGAAATCGATTCTGATGAGGTGTTGGTCCTGGTGATGGCTGCTGGCGTCAATTATAACGGGATCTGGGCAGCGCTTGGCGAGCCGATTTCCCCGTTTGACGGCCATAAGCAGCCCTATCACATTGCGGGGTCTGATGCTTCCGGCGTTGTTTGGGCGGTCGGTAAGAAAGTGACACGGGTGAAGCCCGGCGACGAAGTCGTCATCCACTGTAATCAGGATGATGGCGACGATGAGGAATGTAATGGCGGCGACCCGATGTTTTCGCCGTCCCAGCGCATCTGGGGATACGAGACCCCGGATGGATCATTTGCCCAATTCTGCCGCGTCCAGGCCCGCCAATGCATGCCGCGCCCGAAACATCTGACTTGGGAAGAGAGTGCCTGTTACACACTGACGCTTGCAACCGCGTACCGCATGTTGTTCGGCCACCGGCCACACATCGTAAAGCCGGGTCAGAATGTCCTCGTCTGGGGCGCCTCCGGAGGTCTTGGCTGTTTCGCCACTCAGCTCTGTGCGGTCACCGGTGCCCACGCCATCGGCGTTGTTTCGTCCGACGAGAAGCGGGACTATGTGATGTCCATGGGCGCCAAGGGCGTGATCAATCGGAAGGACTTCAATTGCTGGGGGCAGTTGCCCACCGTCAATGGCCCTGAGTTCAATGACTATATGAAAGAGTGCCGCAAATTCGGTAAGGCCATCTGGGAAATCACCGGCCGTAAAGACGTCGATATCGTGTTTGAGCACCCAGGAGAGGCGACAATGCCGGTGTCGGTTTTCGTCGTGAAACGCGGCGGCATGGTGGTCATCTGTGCGGGAACGACTGGTTTCAACCTGACGATGGACGCGCGCTTTCTCTGGATGCGCCAGAAACGCGTTCAGGGCTCCCACTTCGCCCACTTGCAACAGGCTTCCGCTGCGAACCAGCTGGTGATCGACCGCCGGATTGATCCAGGCATGTCCGAAGTCTTGCCATGGGCTGATATCCCTATGGCTCATGAGAAAATGCTCGATAACAAGCATTTACCTGGAAATATGGCCGTGTTGGTGAGTGCGCCTCGTCCAGGTCTTCGTACCGTAGAAGACGTGCTTGAGGCGGGTCCCCTGGTGGCGTGAGCCTACTTCAAGACGGCAAGAAGTTGCGTTAGGCGCGCTATCGGCGCGTCATACGGCGCCCAGTCGATCGAAACGTCAGGCGCTATACCGTCAGCTTCATTTCGCCCGTCTGCGCGAAGCCTTTGGCAATTCGGTGCCCAGAGTTCGAGCTGGAAGTTTTCCAGCGTTACATAGCTGTCCTCGCCAACATAGCCGCACCCTGCGCCATACGTCTTTGACCCAATGACGAGGGCGCGATCATCATCCCTTAGCATTGCGACGAAAATTTCGGACGCCGATGCTGTATGCCCGTCCACAATTAGAATTGGGCGGGGTATTTGCGGCGCGATTGGCAACTCGTAACCATCTGCCTTGAAGAGGCTATTGCGCGAATCCAGTTCAGTCATGTCTTGGCCAGGAGAGGCGCCAAACACCCCGCAGGCGTAGAACGGTGCATCTGTCAGACGATTACAATTCCTTGCTAGCGAAAGCTGATCATCTGTGCAGCGATCGTCGGTTTCGTCGATCAGTACGTCCAGCCGTGCGATCGCATCCTGAAGTATCGATTGTTGGGAAGGCGATAAAGTCCTGGCGCGATTGAGATCGCGGCGCACATCGCGTCGCATGGACCGGAACATGCTTGACCACGCATCAGAACGTGGCACCCGTTGCAGCGGACACGTTAATTGCGCGCCCCCGACGAGTCGCGCGAGGGGGTCGACCCAATCGGTTCCACCGCCATTGTCGGTGAGATCGATCAGCACGGTATCAGCCTGGAGATCGTGAAAAGATTGAAGGTGTTCTGCAAAGTCAGATAGAAGCTGATTCGGAATATCAGTATTAATCAGGTCGCGAATACGTCTCTTGTTGAGCGCCGTAGTCCCTTGATTATCAACCAGTGTTTGCCAGGCGACGTGACAAGCATTTGGGTATCGTTGCGTTACAAAGGACGGAATTCGGATGTAGCCGAAACGCTTTTCGGCGACCGTTAGTATGCCCGCCCCAAAACTGTTTTCTAAGTCGTCGAAAGCGTCAAAGTGAGGCCCTTCAGAGCCTTCCGTCAACGCATCAAGCCCGAAGTCCAGTCGAACAGGCTGATTGTCTATCGAAAATCCGATGTCGGCGCAGACGACCTCCGCGGTCTGGGACGGGTCTAATGCGAGATAATCCTCTGAACGATGTGAGTCTTTCCGATTTTCAATTGGCCCCAAGAGCAAATGTGGGTCGCCGAAACTCTCTATGAAGTCTTGTAGAACTGCTTGCCGGTCGGCGCCGGTTGCAGCAGCCTTCAATGCTTCCTCAGTCGTGGCAGTTAGAGCTTCCAAATCAAGCTCTTGCCTTTCCGCGGCCCAATCCAGATTGGCATAGTTTTCAGCGAGGAATTCGGTCGCTTTTCTATAATCAGCGAGCCATGGCTCAGGAGCGGACGCCAAATCAGTTTGCGTGCAACCAATGAAGCAAAGCGCCGCTGCGAGAGACGGGAATTGGCGGTAGTTCATCACTCGTCAAACCTCCTTATGGACAAGGATCCAATTGTTTCTCCGAAGGCTTAGGGATGGCACCGCGTCCGTACAAAGCGAAAAGTCGTACGGCGTGATGAAAAAGGGCCGCTATGTGCGGCCCTTTGTGATTGGTGTGTATCGAACCGGCTAGTCTCCTGGGCGGTGTTCGGCGCCTTGTTCTTTTAGCCAGTTTACAAACCAGGTCCTGTCTTTGCGCTTCGCTTCGCTGATTGGTGAACGGTAGGGGCTGCCCGCGTCTGTGTGCGGTGTTCTCACAGTCAATGAGACATCAGCGCCGGCCCAGACGAGGAGTTTGCCCATATCGAGGTGGCCCTGTTGCGCAGCGGCAATTAACGGCGTCTCGTCGCGATAGACATACCCGTTTGGATCCGCACCGACTTCCAGCAGGCGTTTCGCAACTTTCTTTTTATTATGGAGCGCGGCTGCGATGAGGGGATTGCCATCACCCGGCACCGCAATGTTTGGATCTGCGCCGGCCTCGAGCAGCAAATCGACCATATGAAGGTTGCCTCTGCTGGCGGCCGAGATAAGCGGCGCACCGTCGCCCTCAATACCCAAATTCGGATTTGCGCCCGCGGTTATCAGCTGGCTGACAAGGTCTTTGCGGCCCTTGCGTACGGCGGCGATCAGTGCAGTGCCGTCGCCCGGCGACAGAGCGTTCACATCAACGCCGGACATTATGAGGTGATCAACGATCTGGTCGTTCCCGCCGCGAATGGCGCCCATAAGGGGTGTGCCATCGCCAAGGGCCGGTTTGCTGGGGTCGACGCCGGCTTGGATCATTTCATCCAAGGTTGCAAAATCGCCGCGATAGGCCGCCGCGTATAGCGACTCTCTCTCGTCATCGCCCCACGTATTGTGGGCATATTCCGGCGGATGGGCTTCGCCGAGGCCCGGTGTGACGAGTGCGGTCGAGATCACCATTGCCGGGAGAATAAAGGCGAGCGTTGCCGCGGGGGTGCGTTCAACGTCGGCGCCAGGGCCCATCAGGCGGCGAATACGGGCCTTGAGGCCGACGCCATGGGCTGCCGCTGCCAGCACGGGCGAGCGCCCGCCGGTGGCTTGAACAACGGTATCAACGAGCGCCTGCGCGAGGGTTTCCGGCGCGCCGGTTACAATTGCCGAACGCGTGTCGCACAGCGTTTCGCGCGCTTCATAGTAGAGTGGCATGATGGCTCTGATGGGGAGATTCCACCAGAAAACCGCGTTGATGGTGTGCAGCGCCAGCGTGATCCAGCTATCGCCGCGGGCCGCATGGGCGACCTCATGCTCCAGCACCGGGCGGGCCGCCGCGTCAAACGCAAAGGTCGACGGTACCAGAATACACGGCTTGAGATAGCCGATCAGGATAGGAGAGCTGATGCCGTCGTGGCGGCGAACCTCGAGGTTCCGCGTCAGTCTGAGATCTTTTGGTAGGGTCACCGGCGTCGACTGCTCCCGTAGCCCCTGGAGACGGGACAGGCGGATGACCAGCGTTCCCAATGCGCCCAATGTTCCGGCGAGCCAGACGCCAACCACAAGGCGCGCCCATGGGATTTCTGCCCCGCGTCTTAGAATCTGTGTTTCGTTAGCTGGCGCGGCGACCCATGGGGTGTCCGCTGCGGCGCGTGTTTCTTCGACACCGATGACTGTTTCGCCCAATGCCGCGGCCGCGCTTAGCTCGTCCGGCGATTTCGGAAGAAAGGTCAGTGCAAAGATTAGAGGAATAACGAGCAGAGCCGCGAGGGCGAAATCATGTCGCTCGCGAACAAACCGGTCAGGCAATAGCCGGTCGAG
>JBCAWP010000086.1:0-9615 GCA_038534535.1 Pseudomonadota bacterium | reverse complement strand
CAGAGGTCTCTTGCCGGCGCTGGATCCGCTATATCGGCCAAGGCATCGAGATAGACATACCCAGTCGGCGTGACTGCCCACCGGAAGAGCTGTCCGCGGCCATAATGGGTGCGGACCCAAAGACGCAGCGCCAGCACCTGGAGCCAAATGAGCGGCCAGATAAGGGCCAGGTGTGGCGGGCACCCGGCGGGCGGACAGGTAAAAGACATCGGGCGCGAGTTTAGGCTGACATGGCTGGGCGTTGGATAGTTGACCAGCCGCCCGAAATGGTTCCGCCCATACATTGCGCCTCCGCGGATAGGCGTCGTTTTGGCGTTTTCCGGTCCAGCGCGTAAAGCTAGAACAAATGGCGGATCGTGAGCATTGACGGGGGGAGATATGCTGGATGTCCTGACCAAAGAGAGCGACGCACGGCTGGTTGGTGATCACTGGTTGTTCTGGATTGGCCTTGTAATTTTTACGACCGGACAAGGCATGACAGGGCTCAGCCTGGAGTTCGGCGCGTCTCAGCACCCAATCGACTATATGCATTGGATGATGCTGCTCGGCTCGCTGATGATGATGCCCTACGCGGTCAAAATGCCGAGGACACTCGTGAACCGGATTGCATCGCCCCTCTTGATCCTCGGCGTTGCCGCCATTGGGGGAATGGCCATGATTGACTTCATCCTTTGGAGCTACGGACTGACGCCGGAGCGCAATGCGCTTATCGATCATCTCAGCGCGGAGCCAGCGATCTGGCCAGTCTTCATGGAACTGGGGCCAGGATGGGTGTTCGGCTTCGGGTTATGCCTTCCAAGCTTGTATTACCGCCGTCAAGCGCCGCTCGGGACGCTATTGGTCGTGCTCGGTGGGATTATGCTCCCGTTTGGTTTGCGGCACTATGTGCTGCTTGGGTACCCGGTGATCATCGTGGGTTATGCGATCTGTTTTTGGCGCAGCGATAGACGTGATGCGGGCACCTGATTTCCAGTCATATATGCTGAGTGTAAAACCGTCCGGAGACTGCAATGCTCCGGACGGTTTTGGTGCGCTGGTTTCTAACCAACCAGGTTGATCGCGGCGATGAGATAGACGCCCGCCGTCACGAGGCTGCCGAGCGTTCGGACATGGTTGAGCCGCGTCCAGTCCCGGCCATAGGTTTGCCAATAGCTGACGGCCTCTTTTGCGCGGTGATCTAGACGGTCCAAGCGATTGTTCATGGGCACGTTACCAAACAGGGTCATCAGGAAAACCGTTGGCACGTAAACCACGGGTGCGGCGATCAGCGCGGCTCTGGCGACCCCGTCCAGCGTGTTGCCCGCGTAAACGGCCATCGCGATCGCCATAGGACCGATCAAAAGGATGCCGGCCACGAATTGTGTCTTAAGCACAGTGCGATTGATGTGCTGCATGGCCTCAATCCCGCCGGCTGGTTCCGCGCGCAGGAGCCCCCGCATGACAAACTCAGAGAAGGCCGAAAAGACACCGCCGACAATCGCGCTCCAAAGAGCCAGAAATAGACATGCGTAAAGCGGCCAACCGTGGGTCATGATCAGTGATCCATCGAGGGCTGGGACCGTCAGCGCCGCAACGCCGTCTTGCAGGGTGGCGTCAAAAATGGCCGCCACCATTTCAGTGATCACGCGTCTCATGCTGCGCGCTCCCAGACACCGGTGCGGGCGACATCTCGGGCGTAGTCGGCGAAGTCCTTGGGCGGACGGCCGAGCGCACGCGCCACGCCATGGGTGAGGCTTGCATTCCGACCATCCAAGACCGTGGAGAAGAGGTAGTCGAGCATCCAGGCCACCTCTTTGGGGGCGCCCGAAGCCTCGATCTCGGCCATGAAGCCTTCATGCGGCACGTCGACATAGGTGATTTCGCGGCCCGTCGCAGCCGACAGATCTGCGGCAACATCCGAGAGTGTCATGAGCCTCGGGCCCGTCACCTCGTAGATCTCACCGACATGGTGATCCTGTGTGAGGGCTGCGACAGCGACATCGGCGATGTCATCCACATCCACGAAGGGCTCAGGTGTATTTCCCGCCGGGAGCGTGATCGCCCCGTTCAGCACCATCTCGATGAAAGCCCCTTCTGAGAAGTTCTGGTTGAACCAGCTCGCCCGCACGATGGTCCAATCAATGCCGGACGCTTGAACGATACGTTCGCAGGCCTGAGCTTCCGCCTCGCCGCGTCCCGAGAGGAGGACCAGGCGTTTCACGCCGGCCCGTTTGGCTTTGGTCACGAAGGCCTGGATCGCATCGGTCGCGCCTGGGAACGCAAGGTCAGGGGCGTAGGTGATATAGACCGCGTTCACACCAGCGAGGCAGCGCTCCCAGCTGGCTTCATTGTCCCAGTCGAAGCTCGGAACCGCAGACCGTGATCCGACGCGGACCGACTTGCCCATAGCGCTCAAGCGATCCGCCACGCGGCGACCAGTCTTGCCCGTGCCGCCGAGGACCAGCGTTAGCGGTTTTGTTTTACGCAGAAAGTTCATCGACTTGCTCCTTTGTCGGTTGCTGCAAGCCAATGGATAGGGAAACTCAGCGTGTCGCTCTTGTCGCGGCGCGCCAAGGTTTTGGCCCGTCGCGCCAATCGGTCCTTAACGGCGACTATGGCCGAGGCGGTAGGAGCGCGGGGTTTGCCCGGCCCAACGCCGGAAGGCGCGTGTGAACCCGCTTTGCTCGGCGAACCCTGTGAGAAAAGCTACTTCTGCGAGGGTATAGTCGGTGTCCTTCAAGAGCTGCTCAGCGAGTTTACGGCGTGCCAGATCCACCAATCCTTGGAAAGAGGCGCCCTTTTCGGCGAGGCGCCTTTGCAGAGTTCGCGCGCTCATGCCCAGTTGGCTGGCGATGTCGGATACGCTGGGCACACCTTCGCTAAGGGTCTGCGAAACGGCGATTTTGACGCGCTGCTCCAGCCCGGCATCGTCGGTCAGGGCGGCGAGTTCGGCTTCCAAATGCCGATCAAAAAATTGAGCAATGGTCTCGTCGCCGAGCTTATTGGGGACGCCCAGCATTTCCTCGGTCACCAGGATTGCGTCGCGCGCGGTTTCGAAGTGAACCGGGCAGCCGAAGTGGGATTCATAGATAGCGACCTCGCCGCGCGGGGGGTGTTTGAAGTAAACAGCCCTCGGCACGAAGGGCGCGGTGCTCACCTCCTGGCTGATAGTCGTGACCGCAGAGAGAGAGGCCTCATTGGAGAGGACCATGCCGAGGCTGCCATCGCCGGCCTTGTCCAGATTGTAGAAAACGCCCCCCTCAGCCTGTTCCATGAAGTAGCGTTCGGCACTGCCAAGAACGCGTCCATAGCGTTCTGACCGGACATAGGAGCCCCGCAAGTTTGGCGCGGATTTCCAAGCCAAACCAAACGCGCCGTACTCATCGCTCCGCATGGCCGACCCAATGCGAAGGGGGAGCCTCAGCCCGTCAGTATCTCGCTCAGAGAGAGCGGCGAAAAATTGATAATAGTCCGGCGACGGAACCATGCGGGCTGGGTCGATGGGCCCATCGGGGTCTAGATCCAGCGCTTCCAATAAGTCACGAGTTTCGACGCCGTCGCTGGCTTGTCCGGCGACCTTGTAGACATAAAGCGACGTGATCTGACCCATGGGATCAGACTAGTGCATTGTGACCCGGTTCAGAAGACACGCATCGTCCACCGTTTACCTGTATTGCGGCAGACCTGATCAGTCGTCGCCGCTGCGGATGCTGAAGAGGCAGATGGCCATAAGCAGGGTCGCCGCCACACCGGATCCACCAGCAACGGGTGATGGCAAAAAGCCGTTCAGACCGAACATCATGACCAAGGTGTTGGCCACAAACGCCACGGCGCCAACCAAGGCGGTTAGGCCGCCGAGCGCTCTACCCCCCTCACCCATCTTGGCCAAGCCGAAGGCGACAGCCGCCAGGCCGAGCAGGATTTTTGCGGCGTTGTATCCGAAGAAGGAGAAGGCCACGACCGAGAAAGCGACGCCGCTGAGGTCCGCGTTGGCGGCCGCCGCTTCGCGAAATGGGCCGAACTGGGTCAGGCCAACACCCACTTGCACGACGTTCAAGACGGCGCTGAACGCAATCGCAGAATAGCCAAGCGTGTAGCGCTTGGCCGTGACCAGAGCGGATCCAGCAAAAGCCGCGATCAAAACGAAGAGAAGCCCCTCTAAACCCCACAAAATCTGCCGGTCAATGTCGGGAGCCCCGAGATAGAGCGCCGTGTAGATCGGTTGCGAAATCGCAGTCAGAAGCAAGAGGACAGCAACGGTGTTAACAGTGCGTCTGTGTGTGAGGTCCATAATCGTTCCCTTCGATGGAGCTGGCTCCTTCGATCCACTGGACCCAATAAAGTCAAGGCCGAAGCCGGATCACATTCGCTTGATGAGCACGGGACTCGACCAAGAGGGGTCGCTTTTTGCCTTTATTGTGGGATCGCGGCGCAGGGCTCCTAGCCCGGCAAGATCTCGCCGAGCAGACCCGCAGAGCGATAGTTCTCGGCCGGGATGCGATGGGCGATCTTGGCATGGAATTCGGGGAGCTTTGACCAGTGCAGGCCCGGGCGCAAATGGTGGGCGGTGTGATAACCAAGATTGCCGGTGAGGATGTTGTACCAGCGGTGCATGATATTGTTCGAGGCGGCGTACTCGTCTTCCTCCGAACACCCGGAATGGTGGTCATAGGTGTGGCGGCAGGTGATGAGAAAGCTGATCGCCATCGGGATCATAAAGATCAACACGGTGCTCAAGGGGTTGATGACAAATAGAGCCGCGATCAAGGCAAGGTGCAAGCCCATCATGAGAAGGAAGACGCGGCGGTGGTCCGGATGGTCGTCACTATTTTTCCAAGCGCAGTAATAGCCTGAAAGGGCGAGCTTCCAGGTGTATTCCTGGGCTGACATGACGCGGCCATTGCGGGCCCGCCAGGCGGACTCGTCCTTGGTCTGATCCATATAGTTTTCGTGGTGCCCGATATTGTGGTGCAGGACCCAGACCTTTGAGATAGCCCCTGTCTGCAGGCCGAACACGACCTCCATCAGCCGGTTGCATAGTGTCGATCGGAAGAACGGCACATGCTGGTGGTGATGGTTCCACGCGGCAATACAGATCTTCGGCACGATGGTCAGGAGCGACCAGAGAACGACGACCGGCCAAATGTCCACAAACGCGAAAACGGCAAGATCAGCGGCGAAAAGCGCCAAGAAGATCGCAACGGGCAGCCGGTCGCTTTCAAATCGAAACAAGGCTTGGCGCGGACGAGACGCGTCGTGGAGAGCTGTCATGAATGACCTATCGTTGGGAGAACCGTTGCGGTCGCATATAGGGCGCCTTTAGATCGCGGGAACTATCGACTATTTATAATTGGTCTGCTCGCCAAGCCGTGTTCGCGCGATTGTGAGATCATGTAAGCCATAAGCGCATTCGGCCAAGGACCTCAACCGCGGTGTTCTGACAGCTCATCGTCTTGGGCAAGCGGCCTCTTGATCGGCAATTTTAGACAGGCAAACGGAGCTGGCTCCCAACCGACTGGTGTTCAGCAAGTTCCTGGCTATCTCACGCGCTACATAGGTAGTTACGAAATCGCCGTCATAGCCACCGCGAGCCGCGCTTAGGGATCAGCCGGGGCCTCCTCAAAGACCGTGTAGGTGCCTTCGCAACTATTGACGACCCACTCTCGTGCCGGAAGGGTAAAAGCATCACTCGAACCCGCAATTTCCTGAAAGCGGCCACCCGTCTGCGTGTATCCCTTTCCAGCTGGGAGGCCGTATGTTGTCCACGTCGAAGGATCGACACGCGGTGTGTATCCACGCAGTGTGCCTGTCCATCCGCACGTCAGCGCGGTCTTCGCTGCCAGCTCAGCGCGAAAGGCATTCGTCAGCTGTTGCGTCACCCTTGGACTCTTCTGGCAGACAGTTTCGCCGGAGCGAATAACTTGCTGAGCTTTCCGGGCCCGGCGTGTTTGTTGTCCAAAACTGAGCACTTCCAAAACGGCCGTACCAACAGCCGTCACAGGCAGTTGGATCGCCCGTCCGACAGCATCAACTGCGCCGCTGCCGGGGATTCCATTTCGTTCAACAGGATCACGGCTTTTCTTGCCCACCAAGAACGCCGCCTGCCATTCGAATGCCACGGCATCGCAAGCAGAATATCCGGGCGTTCCCAACTGATTCAAGCCATATGCCAGTGCGCTGTCGCACGCATATGAGTCATGCCCGTACGTTTCAAAACACTTGTCATGCAACTGGCATAAGGAATCTAGGGCATCGACCGGTGTCAACGTATCGAGGGCATCAAGGCGCGCCTGACTGTCCTCCAGCGGAATTTCCGTAAGGATTTGTGGATGTCCTGCACCACAAAATTGGCCATACCGAAGTCGGCCCTCGGTATCGTTAGCTTGGGACTTGAGTGATTGGCTCGCGCAGGAGTTCAGCATCGCTGCGATGACTAGGAAAACAAGGGCGTTTGTCGTTCGCTTCAGTCTCACAGTTTGAACCTCCGAACTATTATCTTTGTAGATTTTTTGATCCATGGCTTATAAAATTAATGGCCATGATCGTTATAAACGTACAAACTGCGCCGAACCCATAAATATAAGGCAAGGCCGCGGTCACTTCTGGTAGCGTGTATATAGAGGCGGCAAGACCCTCTCCGTCGGGGCCTCCGGCTTGTGCAATCAAGGCCTTTAAATATGTGTAGTTGTCGACCTGAGCCCTAAAATTCATGAACAGGAACCCGGAATAAATGATATACGCAATCGAGCGCTCAAGGCCCGTGATGCGTCTGTTCACAAAGAAAAGCCCGCCTATGACCGTAATGTGAACAGTGATAAACATATTCCAGGCTTGGGCGATCAAGCCGCGTTGCGAGGCAACCAGATCCAACACTTCATATGAACTTAGTGCTTCCATAAATCCAAGTTTTATCTGAGGTGAGCCCGATGAGTTTAATAAAGATCGCCTGGTCGCTCGAAGAAAACCCTGCCCCTATGACCTTAGGTTGTTATCTGTAACAAGCGACATGGCTCGGTCAATAGAGGAAAGAGACAGATAATCTATTGCCCAGGTCCTAACCTGGCACAACCTCACTTAAACGGCCCCCAATGCGCACCATCTCGACCCGAACAGCAAGCCCCGTCTGGTCATCGGTTTCGACATAGGTGCCGCACAGTGTCCCCTCGCCGAGCGCAGGTTCATACCGGGTCCCCGGCAATTGGGTTTGGAAGCGGTAAAGCGAATTTTCCTTTCGCATGCCGATGACTGAATCATAGTCGCCGCACATACCGGCATCGGTCTGGTAGGCCGTGCCGTGTTCCAAGATCATGGTGTCTGCCGTGGGGATATGGGTGTGGGACCCCGCCACGAGACTTGCCCGCCCATCGCAATGGTGGCCCATGGCCATTTTTTCCGATGTCGCCTCGCAGTGCATATCAACGATGATCGCGTCAGCGACCGTCCCAAGAGGGAGCGCGTCGAGCGCTTGGTCGACGGCGCTGAACGGGTTCTCCAAGGTTTGCTTCATGAAGACATTTCCCTGGATGAGGATAACACCGACACGGCGCCCATCTTCCAAGGTGAAGAGGTGGTGCCCCCGGCCCGGAGCCCCGGCGGCCACCGGATAGTTGGCCGGGCGCAGCAAGCGATCTTCTCGGACGATATAGGTTAAGGCTTCGCGCTGGTCCCAGGCATGGTCGCCGAGAGTGAGACAGTCCGCCCCCGCCGCGAAGAGTTCGTCGGCAATGGCCTCCGTGAGGCCGAACCCGCCGGCGGCGTTTTCGGCGTTGACGACCACAAAATCGAGCCCAAGGCGCGCCTTCAGACCTGGCAGGTGCTCCACCACGGCCGCGCGGCCGGGCCGACCGACGACATCTCCGAAAAAAGCAAGACGCATATGCTGTCTATGCGCCGATCGAACAAAAAAGAAAAGCGCGCGCCCTGTAGTTGGGCGCGCGCCTCATTTTTGAAAGTGCCAAGCCTCGATTATTCAGCAGACGCCGAAAAGCCGAGGGCCGTTTTCGTGATCTCGCTGGGATCACTGAAGGTCGAGGCATCAATCGGTGCTTCCGGATCGAGCTTGAGGGTAAGCGTTCCAGGCTCCGACAGGAAGCTGCCGAGTGCGCCGGACAGTTCCGTGAGGATTTCAGGATCGATACCAGCTTGACCGGCCATGAGTGGCAAGAAGCCGAGGCTCAGCTGCGCCTGGCCTTTGACGTTTTCCGGCGTGTCGCCCGTTTGGGCCGCGACGGCCGTGAACACCCGCTCCATCATTGAATTGTCGACGAGTTGGAGTTCAAAACTCTGCAGACTTAGCGCAGAAACCGCGCCGAGAATGTCGTCAGGGTTTGGGTCTCCGCCATCAGCGAAAGCAAGCTCGCTCAGCCGCCGATTATACTCGGTAAACCCTGAAAATGCACCGCCGCCAGCGAGACGGAAGCCGTCGGCCAATTCAAGGTAGTTCGTTGCCGCATCGCTAGACACCGTGTCGGTGTCCGGATCAATGGTAACATCTTGGGCAGCGGTGAACTTCAGCTCTTCATAGCCAAGGAGCCCAAGTTGGCCAGCAAATTGGCTGCCAAGCTCGCCTTCCGGATCGGCGCTGATGATCATATCGAAGGGGGTGGTCACGGCTCGGACGGCCTGGCCGGCCCCGTTGCGTGTGACGCCGGCTTCCATGCTTGGAAGATCTATGCCGACGCCGCCGACATTGATGTTCATCGCATCAAGAAGAACCGTGTCGTAGCCCGGGTCACCTGGATTACTTATGCCCATTTGCATGATGGCTTCAGCGAAGCCGTCCGGATCACTGACGTCTTGCTCAGACAGGGCATCGAGTAGCCCCATACCAAGACCAGAGACGCTAACAGAGCCAAGCGACATGGACACGTCCATATTGTCTGCCTCATCCCGCGCTTTCAGAGCGATGTTTTCGACGACCATGGCCTGAAGGGCTTCCGGGCCCATACCGCGCAAATCGATGGAACCGATCGAAAACTCTTCGAGTTCGTCGATCTCCTCGGCATCGACGGAGAAGCCGGACAGGCTGAAACCGTCAAAGGCCAGGCTCGTAAAGTCTGGTGGGCTTTCTGGTGGTGTTTCGCCAAAGAGCGCCGCGACGAAACCCGCAAGTTCCGGTGATGGATTGGTCAGCTGGATCTTATTGACAAGAAGCGTACCCTCTTCCTCCCCATCCGGCTGAACAGAGATATCGCTCAAGGTCATCTGCGAGAAGCTTGGGCCGGCATCGGTCATTTCGAGGCCCGCAAATGAGAGATTGCCGGCTTTGATCGGGACATCGCCCTCTTCCACCAAAATCTCGACGTCCGTAAAGGTGGCGTTCGCCCCATCAATATCGCGCGCGCCGAAGGATACGCGGCTTTCGGTTCCCTCTTCGAGAAACATGGCCGCGAGGGCGTCGCCCGCTTCTGCTGCATCGCCAGACCGGAGGGTGAGCGTTGGGAGACTGATATCGCCAATCTTCGCCGCTTCGCGCACTTCCGCATCGACGCCCTCTTCGCCGCCGTTGCCACCGCCGCCGCAGGCCGCAAGAAGCGCAGATGCAGCTACGCCTGCGATCAACCAATGTTTCATGTCATATCTCCCCTAGGAATCAGGTAGGCGTAACGTGCGCCGAAACTTCGCTTACGACAATAC
>JBCAWP010000085.1:0-9671 GCA_038534535.1 Pseudomonadota bacterium | reverse complement strand
TCTGATCTCGCCGCTTTCCCGGATTGCCGCCTTCGTCGCCTCAGGCGAGGCGATGGCCTATCAACACTTCTTCGAGACCATTCGCTCGCCCTTCCACATGTCGCTCGAACCGCTACTCATGGGCGTCGGCGTCGCCTATCTTGAACGCCGCCGCGGCCAACTTTTCAGCCCTGAGCGGGCGAAACTGGTTATGGCGCTGACCGTAGGCGGACTTGTGGCATGGCTCTGTTCCCACGCCTTTCTCGATGACATCAATCGCTGGGACGCCGGGCTCCAACCCCTTATTCTGGCGGCTGGTTTTGGAACGCTCGTCGCGGCGGCTGGATCTTTGCACCGCACGCAGGTCGCAGGCGCAGGCTTTTGGCGGCCCACCGCCCGGCTCAGTTACGCCCTCTACCTCATCCATTTTCCGCTGATCCCGTTCGCAGGAGCCATCGCTATGACAAGCGCATCGCCGTGGATCGTGTTCTGGATGGTCTATCTGACCCTCTCGACCCTCGCTGCACTCACCCTCCACTTCGCGGTGGAAAAGCCATTCCTGGAGTTGAAGCGCCGGCATAGGCCAGCCGCCGGCCCACGCGAACTCGCTGGCGCCGGGTGATCAGGTAAATCTTCGCGTCCGTTTTAAATAGCGATTAGGCCAAAGACGTTAGACCTCCATGGAAACAAGGGGTCGCCATGATCACCGACATTATGGTTCGCGTGGCGATTGCCATGCTCATTTTCGTCCCGCTCGAGCATGTTCTGCCGCGTAAGCGCGACAAGCGGATTCTGCGCAAGTTTTGGACGCTCGATGCGGTCTATGCACTGGCAGGGGGTGTTCTAAATATTGCCGGATCAACGGTCGTGATCATTCTCGGCCTTGTGCTCCTCCAGCCGCTGATCCCCGCCGCGCTCAAGGAGATGGTCGCGCAGCAACCGCTAATCCTCCAGGCCATCGAGGTGATGATCCTGGCTGACCTCGGCTATTATGCGATCCACCGGCTGTTCCATACCGTGCCATTTCTTTGGCAATTCCATGCGATCCACCACTCAATCGAAGAGATGGATTGGCTGGCCGCACACCGCGTTCATCCGGTCGACCAAATCCTGACGCGCGGCGCCTCGATGATCCTTCCCCTCGCCCTCGGCTTCTCAACGGCTGCGATTGGGATTTTTGTCTTCATTTTCGGCTGGCATAGCTATCTGAAGCACTCGAACGTCAATGTGAACTTCGGCCCGCTACGTTGGATCTTCGTGTCCCCGGCCTTCCACCATTGGCACCACGCCAATGAACCCCACGCCTTTGACAAGAACTTCGCAGGTCAGTTCTCATTCCTGGATCGCCTGTTCGGCACGGCCTTGATGACCGACCCGGTTACACCGCGGGTTTACGGTACCGACACGCCCGTCCCCGATGGCTTCGTGTCCCAGCTTGTGGCGCCGCTGAAGGGCCTCGGCAGCGATCAGACGACCGTTCCAGCCAGCACTGTGCCGGACGCGCAAAACCCAGCCTGATCCAACAAAAATTCGCACGACCCGTTGACGGATTGGCCCCTAAAGACTAGGTGGCTGGCAGCCGTGGGTGGAGAGTGCTAACAGCGCGCTGTGACTGCCTTGGCTTACGACGTCAAACTGTCCAACAAAAGGCATGACAAGATGAAATTTCGTCCGCTCCATGACCGCGTCCTTGTGCGCCGCGTCGCAGAGGAAGACAAGACCGCCGGCGGGATCATCATCCCCGATACGGCCAAGGAAAAACCCCAAGAAGGCGAAGTGGTCGCCGCCGGAAACGGCGCCGTTGGGGATGACAATGAGCGTATTCCGCTCGAAGTCAAAGCCGGTGACCGCGTCCTGTTCGGCAAATGGTCTGGCACAGAAGTCCGCGTTGACGGCGAAGACCTGCTGATCATGAAGGAAAGCGACATCCTCGGCATTATCGACTAGGTCGCTCTTCGCTCAACACTCCCTGATATTGAACAAAAGGTTTACCAGCTATGGCTGCTAAAGACGTGAAATTCGGTGCGGACAGCCGCACCAAGATGCTTCGCGGTGTCGATGTGCTCGCGAATGCCGTGAAAGTGACGCTCGGGCCCAAAGGCCGCAATGTGGTTATCGAAAAATCATTCGGCGCCCCACGCACGACGAAAGACGGTGTTACTGTCGCCAAAGAAATCGAGCTTGAGGACAAGTTCGAGAATATGGGCGCCCAAATGGTGCGCGAAGTGGCTTCGAAAGCGAACGATGTCGCGGGCGATGGCACAACGACTGCAACCGTGCTCGCCCAAGCGATTGTCCGCGAGGGCATGAAGCGGGTCTCTGCCGGCATGAACCCAATGGATCTGAAGCGCGGCATCGACAAAGCCGTTGCGGAAGTGATCTCCGACCTCGCCCACCACTCCAAAAAAGTGAAAACCAACGAAGAGATCGCTCAAGTCGGGACGATTTCTGCAAACGGCGACACGACAGTCGGCGAAATGATCGCCGAGGCGATGCAAAAAGTCGGCAATGAAGGCGTGATCACGGTGGAAGAAGCCAAAGCGCTCGAAACCGAACTCGACGTTGTCGAGGGCATGCAGTTCGACCGTGGCTACCTCTCGCCATACTTCATCACGAACCCGGACAAGATGGTGGCCGAGCTGGAAGATCCGCTGATCCTCCTGCACGAGTCCAAACTGTCCAGCCTGCAGCCCATGCTGCCAATCCTCGAAGCTGTGGTGCAAAGCCAAAAGCCGCTTCTGATCATCGCCGAAGACGTCGACGGTGAAGCGCTGGCGACGCTGGTGGTCAACAAGCTGCGCGGCGGCCTGAAAATCGCTGCGGTAAAAGCCCCCGGCTTCGGCGATCGCCGCAAAGCCATGCTGCAGGACATCGCAGTGCTGACAGGTGGGCAGGTCATCTCTGAAGACCTGGGAATCAAACTGGAGAACGTCTCCATGGACATGCTTGGCACCGCCAAGCGCGTAAACATCTCCAAGGATGACACCACAGTCGTTGACGGCGCTGGCAAGAGAAAAGACATCGAAGCCCGCGTCGCTCAGATCCGCACGCAGATCGAAGACACGACGTCTGACTATGATCGTGAGAAGCTCCAAGAGCGCCTCGCGAAACTCGCTGGCGGCGTTGCTGTCATCAAGGTGGGCGGTGCCACTGAGATCGAAGTGAAAGAGAAGAAAGACCGCGTCGATGACGCCCTGAACGCGACCCGCGCGGCCGTGGAAGAAGGCATCATCGCAGGCGGCGGGACCGCCTTCCTCCGGGCCGCTGGCAACATTGATGTCAAAGGCCTCAATGATGATGAGCAGGCCGGCATCGACATCGTGGCGAAAGCTCTTGAAGCCCCGGTTCGCCAAATTGCCGAAAACGCCGGCGTTGAAGGGTCGGTCGTCGTCAACTCCATCAAGACGGGCAAAGGCAAAGGCTTCGGCTTTAACGCCCAAACCGAGGAGTATGGCGATCTGTTCTCGATGGGCATTATCGACCCGACAAAGGTCGTGCGCTCAGCACTTCAGAACGCCGCATCGGTCGCTGGTCTCCTGATCACGACGGAAGCAGCCGTGGCAGAAGCGCCGAAAGAAGAGGCTGCAGCCCCCGCCGGCATGCCAGGTGGCATGGGCGGCATGGGTGGTATGGACTTCTAGGTCTGCACAACATGGCGCGCCACTTTTTACGTGGCGCTCCCTGCCTACGAAATCAGGAAAGGCGGTCCCTCGGGGCCGCCTTTTTTTGCGTCGAGGCGTTTGATTGCAGTCCCGCGGTAAGCCCCGGCGCCTCGGTGTCCCGAGCGATAATTCGGGACGTTTGTGATGGGCCGTCGCGCCCCGCATAGCGGCTCACAAAAATATGGCCTGTAAAGTGCATCCAGCTCGTGTATGAGGCTATGGATGGTTCGGTTAACGGGATTTCTGATCGGGGCGTTGATCTCGGCGCTTATCTTTACGGCGCCAGCGACGGCTGACTGGCCTTTTGGAACGCCGGCCACGCTCGGAGAAATCGCCGAACGCCTCGCCGAGCGCCATCAACGTATCGAACACATTTCGACCATCGAACTCGCGGCCATGCGCCGGACAAATGAGCGGTTCATCTTGCTAGATGTCCGCGAAGCATCGGAGTTTGACGTGTCCTATATTCCGGGGGCGATCCGCGTGGATCCTGGCGCAGGAGCGGATGATATCCGCGGGCTCCTGATCGGAACCGATCCCAACGTTCCGATCGTCGTCTATTGCGCGGTGGGGACACGGGCCTCCCGCCTCGGAACCCGCCTGACGCGAGACTTGGATGGCCATCCGATTATGAATGTGCGCGGCGGCATCTTCGCCTGGCACAATGAAAACCGTCCGTTGGAGAACGAAACAGGCGCGACAGAACTCATCCATCCTTACAGCCAATCCCGCGTCAAATTGCTCAATCGCAGCGAGCTTGCCTCGCGCCAGGCCGCCCTCTAAGTCAGGCATATGCCGGACACCATCCCCATCAGCGAACCCGTGCTCCGCTTTGGCAGCTTCGCGCTGATCTTTGCCGCGATGGCTTTGCTGGAGGTTGCGCGCCCCCGCAGGGCCTTAACGGGGCAGAAATGGCATCGCTGGCTAACGAATTTCGGCATGCTGGGCGCGGCGACGGTGGTTGCAAGACTGCTCGGGCAACTGGCTGGACCGCTCGTCGCGGTGGGTATGGCTGCCCTGGCCGCAGACCAAGGGATCGGCCTCTTCAATCTCGTGGCAGCGCCAGCCTGGCTCGAGATTCTCCTCGCCGTTGCCGCCCTGGACCTCGCTATCTGGTTCCAGCATGTGCTCTCCCACCGCATTCCGTTTTTGTGGCGGATGCACCGCGTCCACCATGCCGACCGCGATATCGACCTGACAACAGCACTCCGGTTTCACCCGTTCGAGATCGTACTGTCGATGCTCTACAAGGTGGTCGTCGTCGCCGCGCTCGGCCCCTCGGTTTGGGCGGTGATCCTGTTCGAGATCGTTCTGAATGGGTCGGCCATGTTCAACCATGCCAATGTACGACTGCCGAAATGGCTCGATGCCGCGCTTCGCACCTTCATGGTGACCCCTGATATGCATCGTATCCACCACTCGGTGCACCGGCACGAACACGACACAAATTATGGGTTCTTTCTATCGATCTGGGATCGCATATTCCGGACCTACACTGCGGTGCCGCGCGATGGGCATGAGGCAATGGCGATTGGCTTGACCCCCTACCAGTCATCATCTCCCGATAAGCTCAGCTGGAGCCTCTTGCTCCCGATGCGGCGCTGACGCCCAGCGCCGGAGCATCTACCCCAAACGCCTCTATTTGAATTGCTTTTCAGGCGAACGCTCCAGGCCGACTGGCAATCCCGCGTGACGCTTTCGGCCGGATTGCGGTAGACCATCACCATGTCGCCTGTTGAACCGCAACTCGTCGAAGCGCCCTTTCGATCCAACCGCTTACCGCGGCCCTGGCGGATTGAAGATATTGTCGATGGCCGGAAACTACGCGTTCAATTGACAGCAGCCGCGCTTGCCGGCGCCGGGCGTGAAAACGAGGTTCGCGCCCGTGCGCTCGATCTCCTCCACACTGCGCTGTTCAGAGGGCGGATGATCGCGCAGGAACGCCTTCAAGCCGGCGCCGATGGGCTCGATACGGCTCGGCTCCTCTCCGCAGTGCAGGACGCCGTGATGTCGGCGCTTTATGATTTTACGACGACCCATGTCTTCCGGGCGAGGAACCCCACGGAGGGCGAACGCCTCTCTGTGCTGGCGGTCGGCGGATATGGCCGGCACGTCCTCGCGCCCTCCTCCGACATCGATCTCTTATTTTTACGTCAGTACAAGGTCAGCCCGTGGGCGGAGAGCGTCATCGAGTACATGCTCTATGCCCTCTGGGATATGGGGCTGAAGGTCGGACACTCGTTTCGAACAATCGACACCTGCATCTCGCTGGCGAAGTCAGACGTGACAATCAAAAGCTCGCTGCTCGATGCGCGTTACCTATTTGGCGATGTGGACCTGTTCTCCAATCTACAGGCTCGGTTTCGCGCCGAATGTGTGGAAGGCCATGATGCACAGTTCATCGCCGACAAGCTGGGGGAGCGTGATCAGCGCCATGCACGGCAAGGGAATTCGCCCTATGTGGTCGAGCCCAATGTGAAGGAAGGGAAAGGCGGGCTGCGCGACATGCAGACGATGTTCTGGATCGCGAAACATATGCAGGGCGGCGAAACGCTTGAGGAGGTGATGCGCCAGCGCCTCTTCACAGACCAGGAATATGTGGTGTTCATCCGTGCGGCGCGGTTTTTGTGGACGATACGCTGCCATCTTCACTATCTGACCGGCCGGGCCGAGGAGCGCTTGAGTTTTGACCTGCAGCCGGAAATAGCGGCGCGGCTCAACTATCGGGATCGCGGTGACCAGCTCGGCGTGGAACGCCTAATGAAGCGCTACTTCCTCGCCGCGAAAGATGTGGGGAACTTGACGCGGATCCTCGGCGCGAAACTGGATGACGACCATAATGGCGGCCCCAAGGGTCTGCGGCGGCTTTGGCCCCAACCAAGCGCCAAGCCCGTGGGTGACACAGGCTTTGAGATCGGCAAGAACCGCATTGGGATCACGGATTCGCGCCAGCTTCGATCTAAACCGGTCGACATGTTGCGGCTTTTCGCCATCGCGGCCCAAAGCGATTTGGAGCTGCACCCGAATGCGATGGCAGACGTGGCGCGGAGTGTGCGCGCCTTCCGGCCCGATATGCGCGCCGACGAGGACGCCCGCGACCTGTTCTTCGATTGCCTGCTAAAAACAGAGCATCCGGGCAAGATCCTACGCTCCATGAACGAAACGGGTTTACTCGGCAGGTTTCTGCCGGAATTTGGCGGCATTGTCGCGCAAACACAGTTCAATATGTACCACCATTATACGGTCGACGAGCACACATTGCGGGCGATTGAGACCATGTCGGATATCGAGCATGGCCGTTCGAACACCCATCCGCACCCGACGCGCCTGTTCAAGATGATCACCGCCCGAAGGGCGCTTTACTTGGCCATGCTGCTCCACGACACCGGCAAGGGACGCGGCGATCAACAGATTGCGGGGATGGAAACGGCAGAAGCGGCGTGCCGCCGTCTCGGTTTGCCCGACGATGAGGTGGAGTTGGTCGCCTGGCTCGTCGGCCACCATTTGGAAATGAGTGAAACGGCACAGAAGCGCGATATCTCCGATCCCCGCACCGTTGCCACATTTGCCGAAATGGTCGGGTCACTTGAACGACTGTCCTTGCTGCACATTCTAACCGCCGCAGATATCTCAGCCGTCGGCCCTAAGGTGTGGAATGGCTGGAAGGGGCAACTCTTGTCGGATTTGCACCATAACACGGTCGCGGCTTTGCGCGGGGGACGATCCGATGAAGCGCTGGTGGCTGCGGAACTGGAAGAACGGGCCGAGAAGCGGCGCGGAGAGTTGGCGTCGATGGTCGGCGAGCTGCCGCCTGTCATGGCGGGCATGGAGACGGCCTATTGGACCGGATTTCCAGCCGAAACGCTCGCCCAGCATGCTCGCGCGCTGAGTGAGCAAAGTGCGATCACGGTCGAGGCGCGCCTACGCGGCGATCAAAGCGCTGTGAGTCTGCTTGTCTCGGGCGATGACCGGATCGGCCTCTTTGCCGATTTGGCTGGAACCATCGCCGGGGAAGGCGCGAACATTGTTGCGGCGCAGGTGTTCACAAGCGAATCGGGACAGATCGTCGACGTGTTCACCCTCCACGGACCGGATGGTGGGCCGTTTGCCGACGGTGATGCCGGGCGCCTTGGCGGCTTGGAAACAGCCGTTACAGCGGCCCTGGAAGGCAATGCACCACCGCCGTCGATGCCGAAGAAGGCGCGCAATCCGCGCGCAGCGGCGTTTCTCGTCCGCCCCGTGGTCTCGGTCGATGCGCAAGCCTCCCGCGACTTCACCGTGATTGACATCGCCGCCCGGGATCGCCCCGGCCTTCTCTATGACATTGCGCGATGCCTGGCGGAATGTGATCTCTCGATCCACTCTGCCCATGTCGGCTCTTATGGCGAACGGGTCTTCGATGCCTTTTATGTGAAGACGCTGGATGGGACGAAACTCACCGATGCGGCGAAGAAAGAGACACTGAAGGCCCGCCTGCTCGACGTTCTGTCCCGCAATGAACCGGCCAGGCCGAAAACGCCGGCCCGCGAACTTGCGCGCGCGCGCCCAGCTGACAGTTTCTAGGCAGGAGGCAGCAGAGCGATGAGCCTCGTGCGCAACACGCTGGTCCAGTCCTCCTTGACGCTCGGGAGCCGTATTCTTGGGCTCGCGCGGGATGTCTTGCTGATTGCACGGATCGGCGCCGGACCGATCGGCGACGCCTGGGCCACGGCGCAGCAGTTTCCCAATCTCTTCCGGCGGATCTTTGCCGAAGGCGCCTTTGCCTCCGCCTTCGTGCCAACCTATGCGCGCACCCTGGAAGCCGAAGGACCGGAAGCAGCGCGCGCGGTCGCCGAAGAGGCGATGCGGGTCCTCTTTGCCCTAACCGCCGCCCTCACCGTGCTGGCGCAGATCTTCATGCCCTGGGTTCTGCTCGTCATCCACGGCGGACAAGCTGATGATCCGGAGAGTTATGGCCTCGCGGTTTGGCTGACGCGTGTGACGATGCCCTATCTCAGTTTCATGGCGCTGGCGGCGCTCCTCTCTGGGGTGTTGAATTCAGCGGAGCGGTTCGTCCTGTCCGCCGGCGCGCCGACCCTGCTGAACCTCAGCTTGATTCCAGCAGCTTTTGTGCCGGGTACGCCTGATATTGTCGCGCGCGCCGCCTCCATTGCGTATCTTCTTGCGGGCTTCCTGCAAGTCGCCCTCCTCTCCTGGGGGGTGCGGCGCCAGAAGGTGCGCTTGAGCTTGATCGGGCTGCCGCGGTTCACGCCGGCCGTGCGGAAAGTCCTGGCCCTCGCGCTCCCCGGAACAATTGCGGCCTCGGGGACGCAGATCAATATCATTGTCAGCCAGTCCCTCGCGAGTTTCGAGGTTGGCGCAAAATCGTGGCTTTATGCGGCGGATCGGCTCTATCAATTGCCCTTGGGCCTTGTCGGGGTCGCGGTCGGCATTGCGATCCTGCCCCGCCTCTCCCGCGCGGCCCGGAGCGAGGATGAGAGCGGGAGCCGGCGCACCATGGATGACGGTATTGGCCTCGCCATGGCGCTAACCTTGCCGGCGACGGCCGCACTGCTGGTTGCGCCCGTCTTCCTGATCGATGCCTTTTTTACCCGCGGCGCATTCCTTCCGAGCGATGCCGTCCAGTCCGGCGCGGCCTTGTTCCATTTCGCCTGGGGCGTCCCGGCCTTTGTTTTGATCAAGGTACTCGCTCCGGCCTATTTCGCGCGAGAAGATACGAAGACGCCGATGCGATATGCGCTGATCTCCGTGGCTGTAAACACCGCTCTCGGGGCGGGTTTGTTCTTTTGGCTCTCATCACGGGGAGAAGCCGGCTTCGTCGGACTGGCCATCGCGACATCCGTGGCAGCGTGGGTGAATGTTCTCTTGCTCTTTCGAACCCTTGCCCGCCGCGATTGGTACCGCCCCGGCGGCACCCTGATCACGCGGATCATCGGCGCGGGGTTCGCGAGCGCGATCATGGCCACGGCGCTCTGGTTTGGCCTGCAAAATCTCGATCAAATTTATGCTGCAACCCTGCAATCGAAAATC
>JBCAWP010000084.1:0-9723 GCA_038534535.1 Pseudomonadota bacterium | reverse complement strand
ATGGGCAATCGCGGCGGGCGTATCCATGAGAATACGGCCCGTGTGCTTCACCCAACCAAGCGATGGGCGTCGCGGCAATGGATCTGCTGTGTCACGGAGTTCAAACGCCGCCAGCGGCAGTTGATGACGCCTAATCAATACACAGAACTCTTTTTCCTGGATGAGGTGACGGCGCTCGCCGCCGGTCACCGGCCGTGTTTTGAGTGCCGCCGCGCCGACGCGGTCGGATTTGCGCAAGCGTGGCAGCGCGCCTTTGGCCTCGCCAAACGGCCCTTGGTCGCTGAGATGGATGCCCAGCTCCACGTCGAACGATTGAAAGATCGCGGCAGACGAACCCACCGCCGATTGTTCGCGGACCTACCAGACGGCGCTATCGCTGAGGTCGACGGCGAGTTTCTCGTCAAAAAGGGGCTGACAGCGCGTCGCTGGACGTTTGATGGGTATGAGCATGCCAAAACACCAGCGGGCGAGGTCAATTGCTTAACCCCGCCCGCCATCTTAGCTGCCATGCGCGCCGGCTATCGGCCCGCGCATCACCCTAGTCTGGGTGAAATGTGATGCACCCTCACTCCGCCGCGACGGCCTGATCCGCGGTCCAGGCATTGGCCGCAAACGGCGCATCGACCGGGGTTTCGGCGACGTGGTTGGTATAGTTCGACAGCACCTTGAAGCCGGTCAGAAGAACGACTTCCAGCACGGTTTGCTTGGTGTACCCAGCATCGAACAAGGCTTGGAGATCCGTCTCTTTCGGCCAGCCGCGGCTTTCGTTCACGGTGGCGGCGAAGGCGCGGAGCGCTTCCAGTTTCGGGTCAGCAATCGCTGTGCCCTTGCGCAAAGCTTCGATCACATCGGCGGGGACCCCGCTGCCCTGGGAGAGGGTCGTGTGCGCCGCCATACAGTACTCACAGCCATTGATCCGATTGTTCGTCATCATGACGATTTGGCGCTCGGTCTCATTCAGACTTGTTTTGGAGAGGATTTTTCCGACCGTGAGATAGGTCTCAAGCAGGGTCGGGGCTTCCGCCATGGTGGCGTAGAGGTTGGGGATAAACCCCACAGATTTTTGAGCGCCTTCCAGAAGGGGTTTTGCGGCCTCGGGCGCGCTCTCGACGGTATGTCGTGTGAAGTCAGTCATTGTACTGATCCTTGGTTGACGGCGCGGGCAACGCCCCGCGTCGCGCAAGAAGTTAGGGATCGAGAATGACAGTTAAAACCGCGCTCACCGGAACGTGAGACGCGCTTCTAAACCTCCACGCCGGCCTTTTCAGCGTCGGCCAGGAAGGCTGCCAGCCCCTTATCGGTCAGCGGGTGGTTTGACAGGGACCGGATCACGGCGGGCGGCGCTGTCATTACATCTGCGCCGATCAGCGCTGCTTCCTTCACGTGATTCACCGACCGGATCGAGGCGGCCAAGATCTCGGTCTCGAAGCCGTAATTGTCATAGATCGTCCGAATGTCTTCGATCAGTTCCATGCCGTCGAGTGTCATGTCATCGAGCCGACCAATAAAGGGTGAGATGAAGGTGGCATCGGCTTTGGCGGCGAGAAGCGCCTGGTTGGCGGAGAAGCACAATGTGACATTGGTCAGTATGTCTTCCGAACGCAGCGCCCGGCAGGCTTTCAGTCCGTCCAGCGTCAGGGGCAATTTCACACAGACATTTCGAGCAATTCCGGCAAGCTTTCGCCCCTGCAAGACCATACCGTCATAGTCTGTCGCGAGGACTTCAGCGCTGACTGGTCCTTCGGTGAGTCCGCAGATTTCCTCAATAACTTCAGCGAACGGGCGTCCAGATTTGGCGACCAGTGACGGATTCGTCGTGACGCCGTCGACCAGTCCGGTCGCGGCGAGATCGGCAATCTCCCCCGTATCTGCGGTGTCGACAAAAAATTTCATGGGCGCGCTCCAGCGATGCGATGTTCAGGTCGCCGTATCAGGTTTCGCTTGGCCCTAAAAGGCGAGGTGTTCAGGCTTTCGGTCGGCCGATGGATGAATAAGCAAAGCCTTTCGCGGCGACATCCTCCGGACGGTAGATATTCCGCAGGTCCACCACGACATTCCCGCGCATAGATGTCTTGATACGATCAAGATCGAGCGCGCGGAACTGGTCCCATTCTGTAATGATCACCATTGCGTCCGCACCCTTGATCGCATCATACGCTGACCGCGCAAGGACAAGGCCTGGGAGTAGTTGTTCAGCTTCGTTCATGGCTTCCGGATCATAGGCCACAAGCTCGGCGCCGGCCTCCTGCAACATCGGCACGATGTCTAGCGATGGCGCGTCACGCATATCGTCGGTGTTTTGTTTGAAGGCGAGGCCAAGAATACCAATCCGCTTGCCCGAGATATCGCCGCCCATGGCCGAAACAACCTTGTGCGCCATGGCTTTTTTCCGGTCTGCATTCACAGCAATGACGCTGTCGACGATGCGGACCGGCGCATCATAGTCGCGGGCCGTCTTCGATAGAGCGAGCGTGTCTTTCGGGAAACAGGACCCGCCATAGCCAGGGCCAGCGTTCAGGAATTTCGGACCGATCCGATTATCCAGTCCGATCCCGCGCGCAACCTCCTGGACGTTCGCACCGACCCGCTCGCACAGATCCGCCATCTCGTTGATGAAGGTGATCTTCGTCGCGAGGAAAGCATTGCCGGCATATTTGATGAGTTCAGAGGTGCGCCGCGATGTAAACAGGATCGGGCTCTCCTTCAGGAATAGCGGCCGGTAAACCTCGCGCATCACATCGCGGGCACGCTCATCTTCCGTGCCGACGACAATACGGTCCGGGATCTTAAAGTCCTTGATCGCGGCGCCTTCACGCAGGAATTCTGGGTTTGACACGACCTCGAATTCACCATCGGATCGAGCTTTGCGAATGATGGCCTCCACTTCGTCGCCCGTTCCCACCGGAACCGTCGATTTTGTGACAACGACGGTAAACCCATCCATATGTTCTGCGATCTCTTCGGCAACGGCATAGACATATTGGAGATCTGCATGGCCGTCGCCGCGTCGGGATGGCGTACCGACGGCAATGAAGACCGCTTCAGCCCCGGCGATCGCGTCCTTGGCCTCGCTGGTGAAGAATAGGCGCTCTTCGCGGACGTTTGTTTCTACGAGACGGTCGAGTTCGGGCTCAAAGATTGGGATTTCGCCGCGGTTGAGCCGGTCAATCTTGGAGACGTCCTTATCGACGCAGGTCACCGTATGGCCGAAGTCGGCGAAACAAGCGCCTGATACCAATCCGACATAACCGGTTCCGATCATAGTGATACGCATAGGGCCACTCCGCTTCGACTCGTTGTCCGTCTTGTGGTTCGGCAAGTGCAAGATTTGTGGGGCAAGTTCAAGACAATCGCGCCAGAAACCTCAGCGCTTATGAGCGCTTCGCGGATTGATAAAATCTGGGCGTCCGGCTTTGGACCCTCTCAAGCTTCAAACGCTAAGACCGTGCATGGGCGTTAGTGAGGCATCGTGTGTACAGATTCTTATTCATGTCGGGCACGTTCAAGTTGGTCTGGATGGCCAAGTTGGTCTTCCAATCCATCATTTGGCCGGCTATTTCGCCCCTCGTTGATCGCGCCTTCTTTGCCCTAAGCGACTATTTTGACCGGCGCGCAAATGCGGTCTCCGAAGACGATGCTCGACGGGACCAGCCTTTTGAAGGGAAATGGCGCGAGGCCCAGTATCGCGGAAACCGCGACCAGGATGCATTTGACCGCCGAGCAGAGGCCAATCGGGGCTTTTGGGGGTCAGGTCCACGACAGCTTTCGCAAAGAGATCGTCACTTGAAGGTGCTTGGCCTCAGTCGCGAGGCAAGTCCGGACGCTATTCGGGCCCGGTATCGCCAACTGGCCAAACGTTACCACCCGGACCAGTTCGCGGCATCGGGGGAAGCAATTTTCAAAGCCGCAGCCGAAAAAATGCGCCAGATCAATGAGGCCTATGACGCGTTGACCGAAATGGCGCCCGAATCCTAGATTTCTTGGTTGTATGCGCCGACCTCGGCATGTTTGGCGAGGCGCGGCTTGACCTCGTCGCGGAAGAGGGCCCGCATATCATCTTCCGAACGCATGCTCTCGACGACCACGACGAGCTCTGGCTTGTTTGATGATGCCCGTACGAGCACCCAAGAGCCGTCTTCAAGCGTGACGCGCGCGCCATTCACTGTGTTCACGTCGACGACCTTGCGACCGAGAATTTCGCCACCGGCAAGGGACTGGTATTCGCCAACGACGCGTTTGACGACATCGTACTTCAGCTCGTCATCACAGTGCGGCGACATGGTGAGAGACGTGTAAGCGACGCCAAGGTCGCCCTTGAGATCGGCCATGGTCTTATCTGGGTTGCGATCCAGCATTTCCAGAATGGCCTTAGCCGCTGTCAATCCGCAATCATATCCAAGGCCGATGGGCGGACGGAAGAAGAAGTGACCGGACTTTTCGAAACCCGCCAGGGCGTCGAGGTCTGTTGTGCGCCGTTTGATGTAGGAATGGCCGGTTTTGAAATAATCGACTGTCGCACCGTTTTCTTCCAGAACTGGGTCCGTTTTGTAGAGGCCGGTCGACTTTACATCGACGACGAACCTTGCGTTTGGATGCTGCCTTGACAGGTCCCGCGCGAGCATGAGGCCGATCTTATCGGCGAAGATTTCTTCGCCCGTATTATCGACCACGCCGCACCGGTCTCCGTCGCCGTCAAAACCCAGCGCGACATCGGCGCCATGCTCTTTGACCGCCGCAGCCATGGCGTGGAGCATTTCGGCGTCTTCTGGGTTTGGATTGTATTTTGGGAAGGTCCAGTCGAGATCGCAGTCCATTTCGATCACCTCGACACCCATGGCCCGCAGCGCGTCGGGCGCGAATGCGCCCGCTGTCCCATTACCGCATGCGGCGATCACTTTTAGGGGCCGCGACAAGCTCACACCTTCAGCAATGCTTTCAATGTACTTTTCGCGAATGCCGTCGACGCGGAAAACGCCGCCACCGGCGCGGGGCTGGAACTCCGCCCCCATGACGATTTCCTTCAGCCGGCCCATCTCGTCGGGGCCGAAGGTCAAGGGCTTGTTTGCTCCCATTTTGACGCCGGTCCATCCGTTCTCATTGTGGCTGGCCGTCACCATCGCGCAGCAGGGCACGTCGAGTTCAAATTGGCTCCAATAGACCATGGGGGAGAGGGCGAGACCGACGTCCAGCACTTCGCATCCCCCTTGGATTAAACCGAGGGTCAGCGCGTTCTTGATGCCCTGGGAGATTGAACGGAAATCGTGACCGGTGACGACTTTGGCCTCCACGCCGAGTTCGTGAAATAGCGTGGCCATTCCGAGGCCGAGAGCTTTGACGCCTTCCAGATTGAGTTCTGGATCGCGCGGGTCCCCGATGCCGTTAAACCACCACCGCGCATCATATTCTCGAAAGCCCGTCGGCTTAACGAGTGGATATATCTCAAAATCAAGCGTGTTCGGCGCAATGTTGGCGCTCGGTTTCGGCATCATGACTATGGTCTCGCTTTTTTGCGTCTCGCGCCCCGCCGCGCGTCCCCGTTACACTGCAACTGTCATACCGGCGCAAGAGTGTGAGCCGGAGTTCAAGCGAAGATATGGCGGAGGGCTCGAGTTCGCGTGTGCCAGAACGCGCGATGTGGGCGTGCGGGACTTACCAACACGATGGCAGGGGTCGTTCTAAATGACGATTTAAGTGCGACTGCGTTCCCGAGGTCACAAGCATTCACATCACCGACACAAAGTCGATCTAGACGTGGCGCGATTGCACTCGCAGTCCACTGCACCGTTGGGGAGACTCCATATGTCATTAATGCGTTATGCCTGCTTCTTGTCGCTGGCGGCCGGCGCTACCGGAACCGCTGCCGCTGAGGAGGGGGACTGGTACATCAGCTTATCCGGCGGTGTTGTCGAACAGCAGGAATCAAACAATTCTGGCGTTACGGAAGCCTTCACGACCGGCGATATTGGCGACGGAACAACGCTCGATTTTCAGGCGGGTTCCCTTAGCACCTTCTCAACCAATTTCGACACGGGCTTCTCGCTCTCGCTCGAAGTCGGCCGCAAACTCCCCGCTGGTTTTCGCACAGGCATTGAGTTTGCTTATGACGATGTCGACATTGATGAACACGACAATCTGGAGGTCGCTGGCACGAGCTTTGAGCCGCTAGACGTTTCCTCAGTGTTCGGCGGCGCGGTCCAGGGTCTCACCGTCAACGAACTCCTTAACGCCGGAAATGGCGACATCGAACAGTTCGCCGGGTTTTGGAACCTTTATTATGATTTCGACCTCGGCCGGGTTGAGCCTTATGTTGGGGCTGGTGTCGGGGTTGCCCGCGTCGGTGTGACTTATAATCCGTCGCTTGCGACCATCGTGAACGACCACAAGGCGGCTTTTGCATACCAGGGCCGCGGCGGTGTGACCTTTGAGTTGAACGATACGTTCGATCTCTTCACCGAGTACACATATCGCGGAACAACGGACCTCAACTTCCAGAATGAGTTGATCCCCGCCGACCTCGAGGTCGAGAACCGCAAACACATTGTTTCTGTCGGACTTCGGTACAAGTTCGGCGCGACGCCACCACCGCCTCCTCCTCCGCCGCCCCCACCACCTCCGCCACCGCCTCCCCCTCCGCCACCTCCACCACCGCCGCCGCCTCCACCGCCTCCAGTTGCAGAAGTTGCTCCTCAGCTGGCGGAGTGTGCGACGCTCAACCAGCAATTCGTGGTCTACTTTGAGTGGGACGGCGCTGAGTTGACGAGTGCAGCGGCCGCTGTTGTCGACGAGGCCGTGTCGAACATTTCCGACCGCGGTGATTGCGGCGTTGGCTCCGTCAACATCGTTGGCCACACGGACTCCTCCGGGGCCTCGGCCTACAACCAGCGCCTCTCGGCCCGCCGGGCTGCTGTGGTTCGCGACGCCCTTGCCGCCCGCGGCATCAGCTCCGAACTCATCTCGACGGACGGCCGCGGTGAAACGGAACTCGCCAAAGCCACCCGCGACGGCGTGCGCGAGCCGCTGAACCGACGCTCTGAAGTCACGATCTTCGTTCGCTAGGCGTTCGACGGATTGAATTCAACGGAATGAATGGGGCTCCCGGGATAAACCTGGGAGCCCTTCCCAATTTCTGAACCGGGTCACACCGGAGCAAAAATGGGCCAAAATCCATCTTCCAGAATTCTCTGTGAGGATGGCGGTCCCGCGAAAGGTCTTGTTTTCGGTATGATTGTCCTCTTACCTGCCACCAATAGTGGAGTATAGGGCATGGCGGAATCCGGACAGCGTCTGGCTTGGCTCGATGCGGCGAAGGGAGGGGCGATCCTTCTCGTCGTGCTTCACCATGTTGTATTGTGGCTGCAGCCTGTTGACCTGGTCGCCCCGATCTTCGTGACGGCTGACCACTTGTTGAAGCAGGCGCGCATGCCGCTTTTCTTCCTCGCGTCCGGCATTGCAACATCCTTCATACACAAGGCACCGCGTGGCGAATTCGTCGTCTTCAAACTTCTACCAATCGCGTGGATCTTCATGCTCTGGACGGCTGTATACGGCCTGGCTCTTGAGGGTGCTGCTCAGTCTCCTCCCTGGTCCGCAGGCGGACTGCTTTTCTATCTTCCCGGCGCTTTGATCGCAGGCGACCATGGGATGTGGTTTGTCATGGCGCTTGGGCTTATGTGCTTGGCCGCGCTGATCACGCGCAATTTCCCGCCGATGATCGTGCTCGGACTGGCGCTCGCCATGACCGTGTACAATGATATCACGGCCTGGCCGTACCATTTTCCGGTTTTTCCCGATTGGATCGTTCATAATCTTCTGAATTACGCGATCTTTTTCTTCGCCGGTCTCTATGGCAGCCAATATTTCATCAAACGAGCGGGGTCGCTCCGCACAATGCGCGTCGTACTTATCAGTGCGTTGCTGGGGTTCATAGCGGTCAACGTCGCTGTAATCGCCGCGGAAGCCTGGTTCTGGCGGACACAAACCATCCGCGCCATATTGGGAACCGCAATTGGGTTCAGTGCTGCTGTTCTCCTTTCGGAAATGCCAAAGATCGGCCCCGCGCTCTCTTGGTTTGGGCAACGCTCCCTCGGGGTGTTTCTGGGGCATGGCTTGTTTCTCGTGCCGTTTGTGACCCTTCTGCCGAGCGGGATTTCCGGCTCTACGATATGGGGTCACGTCATGCCATTAATCGCGACCTCGATCGCGGTTGCCGGGTCGTTGCTTCTCTACCTTGGACTGGAACGGATCGGGTTGCGGTGGGTTTACATCCTCCCGAAGCGGGTCGGACGCAGCCTGCTGGCGACACTGTCGAGTGTTCGTCGAGAACAGGCCGCTACTTAACTTATGTTCGCAGCAGTGCGCGACCCTTTGTAAAACCATGGCGGGACCCGCCATCGCCGTCCAGGTTCTAGCCGGTGTGCCGGAAGAACCGGGCCATGGCGGCGCCAATGGCAGGAGCATCAAGCGGATCCTGCAAGGACGCCAAGGCCTCATCGACGATCTCTCCGCCGATGCGATCACGCCGAAGCTGGTGCAAGGCCGCTGTGTAGGCCGGGGAGAACTCTGGATGGCCTTGGAAGCTTGCCGCGCGAAGGTCTCCGTAATCCAGTCCGGCGAAGGGTGTGAAATGAGACGCGGCGATGACCGATGCCCCCTCTGGGATCGCCACCACCTGGTCTTGATGGCTGACGGCGAGCGAAAACGGGTCGGGCGCGCCGTTTAGCCAGTCTGGCCGATGCGGCGAGGTGTAGGTGTGGCGGCCCAAGCCCCAACCTTTGTCCGATTTCTCGACTTTTCCGCCGAGCGCTTCTGCGATGGCTTGATGACCGAAGCAAATCCCGAATTGCGGGATGCGGGCCGCCGCGGCTGACCGGATGAAGGCCATCATGGGGGCCATCCATGGTTCCGGATCGTAAACGCCGGCCGGTGAGCCGGTAATCAGTATGGCATCGAGCGTGTCGGGGTCGGGCAGGGTCTGCTGATCGAGGAGTGGCACGGTCTCATAGGTGAAATCAGGATCTGCCGCCCCTATGAGAGCTTCGAACATAACTGGATAGGACGCCCAAGTTTCATTCAGAGGGGTGGGCGGTTTTCCAGTCTCGATGATCGTGATCTTCATAGTTGGAGGTACGGCTCACGGCGCGATGGCGGTGCCAGACGCCGCAGAGAGGCGCTGCTCGGCGATCCACTGCCTGACCCGGCTTTCGAGCAGGGAGAGGGGCATTGCGCCTTCCGATAGGACGACATCGTGAAAGTCTCGAATATCGAAACTGTCGCCGAGGGCTGTTTCAGCTTGGCGACGCAGGTCGCGGATCGTGATTTCTCCGATCTTGTAGCCGAGCGCTTGGCCTGGCCAGCCAATATATCGGGTCACTTCGGTTTTGATGTTCAGTTCCGAAAGCGCCGAGTTGTCTCGAAAGCAGGCCTCTGCTTCCTCACGGGTCCAGCCATACCAATGTAGGCCGGTATCGGCGACCAATCTGCAGGCCCGCCACATTTCATAGGATAGCGCGCCGAACCTTTTGTACGGTGTATCGTATAGCCCAGCTTCGCCCGCGATCCGCTCCGCATAAAGCCCCCAGCCTTCGCCAAATGCCGTGGCATAGTAGGCGCGTCGAAACTCCGGGCCATCATTTGCAAATCGCGCTTGCGCAGGAGCTGAGCGATGTCCCGGAGTTTCGACGCGCCTACTATGCCACGGCATTTGGCGAAGGCTGGGGGCTTTAT
>JBCAWP010000083.1:0-9890 GCA_038534535.1 Pseudomonadota bacterium | reverse complement strand
CCGCATCAATAGAAAACGCGGTATTTGAAGCGACGAAAAAATGGCGCTCAGAAGACACCGGGCCCGCGGGCACAAGCGCACCGCCGCCGATCGGCACCAATTCTCCATTTCCCATGAAAGGCGGCGCGGACACGCGTGTCGTGACCGTCTGCCCTATTTGACCGAGCGCCCCTCCAGAGATTGGAGCCGCATCACCTGCCTCCCCGGCCCAGACAATCACGATGCCGTCCACGCGAAAGTGCGGGTGATCGACAACCGTCGCCCCTGCCTGTCCCACAAAGTAACCGAACGCCGCGATTAGACCGAAAAAGAGCCTTTTCCATCGCATCGGTGTTCAGTCCTCCGGTTCCTGTGTCACTTACCTCTATGCAGACGGGTCAGGTTCGGTTCCGAATTCGTCGGTCGCCGCCGGGTCAGCTGCCGTGGCAGCGAGCCCACTGGAAGGTGTCACCGTAGACGGACGGCTGAAATCATCGATGATCAGGATGTAGGCGAGAAAGCCGACATAGAGCCCGATCACGATGAGTGAGAAGACTGGCATTCTCCGACGTGCAACCCGTTTCGATGATGACCGGGGACGGCTCATCCTGGGAAAGCTCGATTGAGACATGGGTCGGATCCTTAACGCTTTGTTATCTACGCCAGGGACCTTCAAGATTTGGGCCAGATGACCTGTTCCGCACTGGCGCAGCGCCTTGACCTCGCTCGCCGCGACGCCTAGCGCTCTTGCGAAATCAGGATCCATCAAGGAGGCGCGCACCATGGCCCAGGACTGGAATTTCCCGGAAGGCACGCTGATGGCGGGCAAACGCGGCCTCGTGATGGGGGTCGCGAACCAGAACTCGATTGCCTGGGGAATTGCGTGTCAATTGGCGGCCCAAGGCGCCGATATTGCCTTTACCTATCAGGGCGAAAGTCTGGAGCGCCGGGTCCGACCACTTGTTGAGTCGATTGGCATGGACACGATGATCCCCGCTGATGTGACCGACGATGCCTCCATGGATGCCGCCTTTGCCGCCATCAAAGAGAAATGGGGCACGATCGATTTCCTGGTCCATTCCATTGCGTTCGCGGGCAAGGACGAATTGATGGGCTCCATGGTCGACAACACGTCCCGGGAAGGCTTTCGCCGGGCCATGGACATCTCTGTCTATAGTTTCATCGATAGCTGCCGGCGCGGCGCAGAACTGATGCCCGATGGCGGCGCCATGATCTGTATGACCTATCTCGGTGCCGAGCGGACCGTCCCCTCCTATAATGTCATGGGGGTCGCGAAGGCCGCCCTGGAAGCCTCAACGCGCTATGCCGCCCGCGACCTTGGCCCAAAAAACATCCGGGTGAATGCGATCAGCGCGGGCGCCATGCGCACACTTTCCCTTGCGGGCATTCGCGGGGGCAAGTCGCTGATGGGCACCGGCCGAGACTGGTCGCTCTTGAAGGAAGACACGAGCATGGAAGGCGTTGCCGGCTGCGCCCTCTACCTTCTCTCCCCGCTCGGACGGTCAATCGCCGGAGAAGTGATCCACGTGGATGCCGGTTTCCACGCCGTTGGTGTGCCGGAACTTCCCTCCGATAACGGATAGGAATTGGCGCGCGTATCCGGGGCTTGATCTGATTCGCGAATGCGATTCTGGTCAGCTGTGAAGGGTTCAGTGGGCTGAAATTAATGCTTTGTCGGCAGATTAAGACTTTTTTTAGGACCGGCCGTTAACGATTAAGAGGTTAACGGTCAGCCCGCCTGGCAGGAACTGGGAGAAGAAAATGCGCGTCCTTCTAATTGAAGACGATAACGCCGTCGCCCGCAGCATCGAGCTGATGTTGAAGGCTGCCGGGTTTAATATCTACACGACGGATCTCGGCGAAGAAGGCGTGGATCTCGGCAAAGTCTACGAATACGACATCATCATCCTCGACTTGTCGTTGCCGGATATCTCCGGATACGATGTGTTGAAACAGCTGCGTATGGCGCGCGTGAATACGCCTGTCCTGATCCTTTCGGGCAATCCCGATATCGAAGCCAAGGTTAAGACGCTTGGCTACGGCGCAGACGACTACCTCACCAAGCCGTTTAATAAAGACGAGTTGATTGCTCGGATCACTGCCATTGTTCGCCGCTCCAAAGGCCATGCGGAAAGCGTCATCCGGACCGGTGATATCCTCGTCAATCTGGATGCCAAGACGGTGGAAGTTGACAATGAGCGGGTGCACCTCACCGGCAAAGAATACCAGATGTTCGAGCTCCTTTCCCTTCGGAAGGGCACGACGCTCACCAAAGAGATGTTCCTGAACCATCTTTACGGCGGCATGGACGAACCGGAACTGAAGATCATAGACGTCTTCATCTGTAAGCTGCGCAAAAAGCTCGCGCAGGCGACGGGCGGCGATCACCACATCGAGACCGTCTGGGGTCGCGGCTATGTCCTGCGCGATCCGAAGGGCAAGAAAGAAGCGCAAGCCGCCTAGATCGGTCGCCTTATGTCTTTTCAAAGAGCCCGGACTGAGACACTCAGACCGGGCTTTTCTGTATAAGGAAGCCAAGATGCTGAACTGGTTGATGCGATTGTTTGGGACCAGCCCGCGCGCCCGAAAGATCATCGATCTCGAAGCCCATCTCGATGCGGTGAGCGGATCCCCGCTCCACGGCGACATTGAGTTCGAAGCCTATGATGACGGGTACTGGGAACTCGAGATTGAGATCGACCATCCGAGTGGCCCACCCGCCGGTCCGTTGGATGTGAAAATCGGCGGCGAAGTGGTCATCACGCTTGTGCCATCGAACGGGCATGAAACCGAACACAAGCTCGTCTCAGGGCGCGATGTCATTCCCTTGGAACCGCTGGCAGGCATGGCCGTTGAGGTGGCAGGTCCGGATGGGCAACTCCTCACAGGAACATTAAGAGCAGATCACTAAACTCGCCTCACGCGTTCCGGCATCTCTTTGAAATCGCTCAGGTTTCATCAAGTGCACTTTTTCTCCGATCACTGCATAAGTGAGTGATTTCGGTATAGCGCTGTCATGTTTCCTGCGCTGTGTGCGGTTCGATGCAAATGCACGACGGGCACTAGAAAGAGGTAAGTCAAATGTTCAAGCAGTTTGGAAATCGACACGGTTTAGTCGCAGGCTTAGGCATTGCGCTCGCGGCTGGAATTGCCCTGACCGCACATGCACAGTTTGCGAGCGTGGACGAGATCACATCGGAGGTCGAAAGACCGCGCCGTGGAGGCAAGGTGTACCAATCAGCCACCGTGCTGCGCGGCATGGCCGTGACGGATAAGGGGCTCTACTTTCTGGCCATGGTGCCCAATCTGGATGGTATTCGCGGAGAGTGCCCACACCAACCCGTCCGGAGGAACACCGCTAACAATCGAATCTTTAATGTCGATCAAGCGAGAGGTGCCGACAGTCAGATCAGTGGGATCGACCTTCGTGCCGATATCGAACTCCACCTTTCCCTCTCCCACCCGAACTACGACATGCTTTCACGGCAGATCCAGTCCTATGCCGACAACGGCTACAACAAGGCCACATCGATCGGGCTGACCTATCGACCAACCAGCATCGATTGCCAGGCTGAGATCGTCGGGATCGGTATTGGGAACCACACCCTCGCGCCATAGTTTCTCGCGGCGCTGTATTTCCGGCGCAGGCCGAAGGACGGCGGGCTTACGAGACTGAATGCGTGAGCCTAGCCGTCTATTCCGCAACCGCTTCCGTAGCGGGCGTAGAGGCGGCAATTGGTGCAGCGCTCTGATCTTCGCTCGGAGGCGCGCCCCGCGCGAGCGTCTTCATCACGCCATCATCGTCGGAGGCCTCCACCTCTTCGCGCTGGCGGCGACGCCCGCGGCGCGGTTTCGGCGCCTCATCAGGTGTTGGCGCGGCCGCATCATCCGTAACTGGCTCACCCTCAGCGCTCGCTTCGGTCTCAGGCGTTGCCACGGCGGGCTCGCGATCCTCCCGCTTGGTCCGGCGACGGCGCGTCCGCTGACGATCTTCGCTGTTATCAGCCGTTTCTCCGGCATCTGCGCTGTCGGCAGTTGCCGCAACGGCCTCATCCGTCTTCGTTTCTTCCGCATCGTCAGGCGATTGGGAGGCGTGTCTTTGCTCGTCGCGGGGCTTATCCTTTGGCTGCATGGCAGCGAGGACGCGGGAATAGTGCTCAGCGTGTTGCAGATAATTTTCAGCAGCAACACGGTCACCTGAAGACTGCGCATCGCGGGCATATTGCTGGTATTTTTCAAGGATCTGCTGGGCGGATCCCCGGATCTTCACATCCGGCCCATTACTCTCGAAATGACGATTCGGGTTATTATTGTTGCCACCTGACCGGCGGCCACGTCCGCGTTGGCGCTTCATGGAGTTCCGTTCCTTGTTCCCTGATCCCAACTGGTTCGGGACTATACGCGTCCGCCTAAGGTGGACTGATTCAGCTCTGGGGCTCCGACTGCACGATATCCTGCTGTTTGTGGCAGTGGGAGGGAGGTGGGGGCGGCGACCATCGCAGCCGGCATCACCTGCCTGCATCACTTATCTAGCGTGGTCTGAAGCGTCGGCCAAGTGTTTTATTTCTGTCGAGCAGTCCGGCCGGACACCACCCTTGGGCGACCTTCCAAGTCCCGCACCAACTGCCGATCGATGAACCCCGCATCCGCCAAGAGGCGGTCAACGGCCTCGGCTTGATCGTGCCCAATCTCGAAGACGACCGGCACGCCTGGTTTCAGGAATTGGGCGCCCAGGGCAATGATCTCGCGATAGGCGGCGAGCCCGTCGGCGCCGCCATCGAGTGCGCGCTGCGGATCATAGTCCCGAACCACGGGGTCGAGCGCAGCAATCTCAGCCGAGGCTATATAGGGCGGGTTCGAGACCAGGAGATCGACCGCCCCCCAGCCGCGCCAGTCGGACCAAGCACCAATGTTGAGGTCGATGCGATCCAACAATTCGAAACGCTCGAAGTTTTCCCGTGCGAGCGCCGCGGCCGCCGGGTCTGCGTCTATGGCGAGCCCCCGCGCACCCTCCCGCTCCGTTAGGATGGCGACGAGCAGACAGCCTGACCCCGTCCCCAGATCAGCCACTGTTACCCCCCGCCCCTGCGGCATCCACTTCAGAGCCTCATCGACAACCGTCTCGCTCTCCGGCCGGGGCACCAGCGCGCGCGCATCGGATTTGAGCTCGAGACCGTAGAAAGGTCGACGGCCGACAATATGGGCAAAGGGCTCATGGGCACACCGGCGCGTGAGCATAGCCTGGAAGCGCACACGCACGCCCCCATCGTGGACAAGGTCCTGCTCGCGCGCGATGAGGTCTGTGGTCGACAGGGCGGCTGCCGCGCAGAGGAGCAGCCGGGCCTCGCGCCGTGGCGCGTCGATACCGGCCGCCTGCAGCGCCGCAGCGCCATGCGTGATGAGATCGCCATAGGTGTCTGTCACGGCCGCGACCGAAGGGTCACCCCTCCTCCATGGCCGCAAGGCGTTCGGCTTGGTCTTCGGCAATGAGCGCCGTGATCACATCCTCCAACTTGTCGCCAGCGATGATCTTGTCGAGGGCATGCAGTGTTAGGCCAATTCGGTGATCAGTGACGCGGTTTTCCGGATAGTTATAGGTCCGCACTTTTTGCGAGCGGTCGCCCGAGCCGACCTGAGACTTGCGCGCTTCGGCCCGCGCACTATCAGCGGCCTCACGCTCACGCTCATAGAGCCGGATCTTTAGTTGCTCCATCGCTTTTTCGCGGTTCACGTGCTGCGATTTTTCAGAGCTTGTTGTCACAATGCCCGTCGGCAGGTGCGTGATCCGAACCGCCGAGTCGGTTTTGTTGACGTGCTGACCGCCGGCACCTGATGAGCGGTATGTGTCCACACGGATGTCTTGCGTGCGCACTTCAATCTCAATGTCCTTCGGCGCCGGCAAAACCGCGACGGTCGCCGCTGAAGTGTGTATCCGCCCGCCGGATTCAGTTTCCGGTACGCGTTGTACGCGGTGGACGCCACTCTCCCACTTCATGCGACCGAAGACGCCGTCACCCTCAATGCCCGCAACGAGTTCCTTATAGCCGCCGACCTCGCCTTCGGTCAGAGAGACAATGTCGACCTTCCAGCCCTGCAGCTGGGCGTAACGCTGATACATCCGGTAAAGATCGCCTGCGAACAGCGCCGCTTCGTCGCCCCCTGTCCCGGCGCGTACTTCCAGAACGATACTTGCCGAATCGTCGGCATCTTTTGGAAGGAGCAAGAGCTGCACTTCATGCTCAAGGTCCGGCAGCGCGTCCTTCAGCTCATAGAATTCCTCGCGGGCGAGTTCGGCCAGTTCGGCATCATTGCCCTCCATGAGCGTTTCGGCTTCGACCATTCGGCCGCGCATATCCGAAAGCTCACGCACTTTCTCGGCGACGGGCTTTAGCTCGGCATGCTCCTTGGAGAGCGCAATGATTTCATCGGTATCCGAGGCAACACCCATGCGGGCTTCCACCTCGTCAAACCGGTCGATGACTTGCGCGAGACGCGATTCTGAAACGGTAGGCATTCAGGCCATGTAGTCTGCTTAGCTGCCGGATGGAAGCGTTCAGATCACGCGGCTTTAGCCGCGCACCGAGCCGTGCATCCGGCGGACATCAAGTGAGAACACGGAGGACTTCTTTGCCCGCAAGCGCAAACAAGACAAACGACCCGAGACAGAAAATCGCGAACCGCAAAACGACTTTGCCGATGATGATTTGTATAAGCGAGTGGACAATGCGAAGCGCAACATAGGCCCATCCCATAAGGTGCGCGGTATAGTCTCCGCCGCCGGTGATCGCGGCAAAGAACATCAACGCGTAGAAGATGGTCGGCTGTTCGTGCAAGTGGTTATAATTGTCGGCGACGGACCGTGTGCTTGCGGGAAGGGCGTCGGCATAGGTCCCCGGGTGCCGCGCTGTATCTGGGTCGATGCCGGCTTTCTGCATGGCCGGGATACGCGTCGCATACATCCAGACCCAAATGACGAGCGTCCAAACGATGAGCATGAGTACAGGCGTTAGAAATTCAGCAACCGTCATGGCGCCAACCCTCCCCTTGGTGTCCTGCACGAGAGTCTATCGACGTTTATGCGCGCTGCCTACTCGCCAAGCACATCGACGGAAGGCAACCGCCCATAGGCGACAATGCCGAAAAGAAGACCCGGCAATTCGAGGACCACAATGGCGAGCGCCTCGATAAGGACAAGGCCGCGCACAACCCGCGTCGCCATCCAGTCCGCCGGTAGAAGGTTGAACACACACCACAGGGCGATCGCCGTTGCCGCGAAGCCCCCAAGGGCCATGGTGATGAATTGGGTGCGCGAATTCTGCCGATTGTCGAACCCGAAGAGGTAGACGGTTACGAGTTTCGTGGGCGCCCGGAACGTGGCCCCGACCGCACTGCCAAACACGAGATGACCCCATTCATGGGCGATCCAGGCGACAAGCGCGGCCGCGACACCAAGGCCAGCGCCCACCGCATCGGCCGTCCAGCCATGGTCGGCACTCAAATGCCCAAGCGAGAGCCAAGCAACAATAGTTGCGGCCACGATGCTCGCATCGCGAATTGCCAGGCGCCTGAAGGCACGCATGACACCAGGTCCTCTTTAGTCTGAGGCCACGATATGGGCGGCGCTCTTCTCATCAGAGGACATAAAACTCGAATCGAGAAAGGCGAGGAATGCGTCTACGTCTTTGCGGATGATCCCATGCCCGCCTGGACGTATGAGGTAAGCGATATCAGCGCTAGGGTCATAATCCTGCATCCGCGCCTGGGACAATCCGGCGCGGCCATAGGCCTGCCAGGCAGCGCTCGCCCCCTGGGCCGCCCGAAAAGCGCCATTCGGATCTGACCAGACATCGCGCCGGCCATTGCCCAACAAGACGCGCCGCGGCGCCAGCAGCGCAATCAGCATGTGCTGGTCGATCGGCAAACCGTCGGTTTCGCCGCCATATTCAGCGTAAGTCGGATCGAACCAGTGAGGATAGCTGCGCGTGATCTGTTTCACCGTCTCGCCGGGCTTCTGACGGGACAAAGACGCCCCGCCTGTGCCCGATTGGTGGGAGACAACCAATTCGATCCGCTCATCCCACGCGCCTGCCACAAGGGCGGACTTACCATGGCGCGAGTGGCCAAAAATCGCCGTCCGGTTTTGATCGATCCGAGGGTCGGCATCAAGCACATCAATGGCGGCGAAATAACCGGCCGCCCAGGCGGCTACGGCGCCTGTCGGGCGTCGGCCATCGGGCGCGGCGGGAAAGCGCGCAAGCGCCGCCCGGCCGGCTGCGCCGCGGTCCGGAACGATCTCAGCGGCATAGAAATTCGCAAACGCATAGCCGCGGGCGAGATAGTCCTCCACCGGGGCCCTCTCGATATATGATCCGAAGATGAAGGTGATGACCCCCATCATCATCCCGCCGGAGCCTTTGCCGTTTTCCGGCTTAGTGTCGCTCAAACTGGCCGGGTAGAGATCCCATTGCCGAAAGACGCCAGGGTTCTGGCTGAATGTCTGGCCGATGATCAAGGGTGCAGGCCCGTCGGCGGCATTCGGGAAGACCGTGGCAAGATGGAACCGGATGGCGTCGGAGCCGGAGCCGATTTCGATGACATATTCCTCAAGCGAGCCCTGACCGCCCAGATACGCCGGATCGATGACCGTGTGCGAGACAGTACGTGTCTCAAGGCCCACGGGAACCGGCCCGAACACATGGGCCTCCAAGGCGTCCCGCAGCGCCGGCGCGTCGGCGCTCTCCCACATCTCAGCCGAAGCGATCTGAAGGGGCGGCCGTGCGGCAGGCTTATTGTCGATCTCAAGACTTGCATAGTTGAGACCGAGCTGCGTGCAGCTCGTCGCGAGCACAGCGGCAAGCCCCAGCACTGGAAGATACAGAAGATAACGAAGAATACGACGGAACATGGCGCCCTACCGCTAACTCAGTTTGAACGCCTTACAGGCCCGCTCATCAAAAGTCTGCCCGGATCACAATATTGTAAATGAGATTTAGGCGCAGCCCGGCTCCGGCCTACTCCGCGGCGAGTTTCGCGGCCCGCAGCGCTTCCGCCTTTGCCTCCACAGCCGTCACGATTTCTTCGATCATGTCCGCATTCGAGACCTTTCGATCGGCTTTACCTGCCGCATACATCATGCCGGCCTCGGCGCCGCCGCCCGTGAACCCAAGATCGGTCATCGCCGCCTCCCCCGGTCCGTTCACAACGCAGCCAATAATCGACAGCGAGATCGGCTCTGAGATGTGCGCAAGGCGCTGCTCAAGCACTTCGACCGTCTTGATGACGTTAAAGCCCTGCCGTGCACAGGATGGGCACGCGACAATGTTCACACCCCGGGTCCGCAGCCCGAGGGATTTCAGCATTTCATAGCCGACTTTCACCTCCTCAACCGGGTCAGCTGAAAGGGACACGCGAATCGTATCGCCAATCCCTGCCCAGAGAAGATTGCCCATACCAATTGACGACTTCACGGTGCCCGTGCGCAGTCCACCCGCCTCGGTAATCCCGAGGTGAAGCGGCGCATCGGTGGCCTCCGCCAGCTGCTGATAGGCCGCAACCGTCAAAAACATGTCCGAGGCTTTGACGGAGATCTTGTACTCGTGGAAGCCAAGATCATCGAGGATGCGGGCATGGTCGAGCGCGCTTTCCACCATGGCATCGGGGCAAGGCTCGCCATACTTTTCCAGGAGGTGGCGCTCAAGGCTGCCGCCATTCACCCCGATCCGGATCGAGCACCCATTGGCCCGCGCGGCGCTGACCACTTCTTTCACCCGGTCTTCTGACCCGATATTGCCAGGATTGATCCGCAGGCAGGCCGCGCCAGCATCTGCGGCCTCAACACCGCGCTTATAGTGAAAGTGGATATCGGCGCCGCGCGGGCCAATGGGTGCTCG
>JBCAWP010000082.1:0-10101 GCA_038534535.1 Pseudomonadota bacterium | reverse complement strand
GACCATGATGGGGATAGCCAGATACTTCTCTAGCGTGCATTTGCCAGAAAGGAAGGGGCTGTGGGAGCAGGATCTGGCTCCTGCCCTGGCCAGGCAGCAACGTGCACATCCGTGCCGCGGGCCATCAGCGTATAGGCCGGCAGGACCGCATTATGCTCCCAGCAGTTCAGGGCCGACAGGCGTCCCCAAGGCCGTTCCTGAGGGACTAATCCCTTGGCATCGCCGTCGCCCCAGACGGACCGCTCATGGTGGGTGGGTTTGATCTTGCGGTGGCGGTTGAGAACCTCGCCCTCCTTCGAGATCGTCACCATTGTGCAATAGAGCGTAGCGCGGGTTTGGGGGTCGAGTTCATTAATCCCGATCACCAGGTCGGACTTGGCGCGCTTCGCGGCTTTACAGAGCGCGGCGATCTCAGGACCATCGAGGAGGATCCCATTCTCTAGCAATTCGGCGGCGGCATCCCACCAGGTGTCAGATAGGGGACTATCGATGAAAAAGGGGTAGCCCGGCAGCCAGGCCTCACCGAAAGCAATGACATCTGGCTTTTCCTTCGCGGCCTCGCCGATCCAGTGAAGGGCCGTGTCGAGGGCTTCTTTTTTATCAAAGAAAGCGGGGGCGGCCTGAACGGCCGACAGGCGAACAGTATCAGTCATGCGAGGCGGTTAGCAGCGCGAAAGCGAGTGGTCTAGGGCAAGACTTTGCGAAGTGGCGCTTTGCTTACGCCACGAGCCGCCCGACCAGCCGGTCCCGCATATCTGCGTCAACGCCGAGGGCAGCGTCGAGGTATTGATCGACCGATCCGGCGTCTTCGCGGATCTTTGAGACGGCGGTCTCCAGATAACGACGCCGGACGCCGAGAAATGGCCGATAGACGTCTTCGGCATAGTTTTTTTTCAGGAGATTGTTGAAGTACTCTGTCGCTTCGGGCAGCCGCTCATCGACCTTCGCCGCCATATTGGTCAGTTCATAATCCTCGTAGATCACTTCGTCCGGTACGCCGAGCACGTGGAGGGTCAGCGCGCAGATAATGCCCGTACGGTCCTTACCCGCCGCACAATTGACTAAGGCAGCGCCGGCGGCGTTGGAATCGAGGCCTGTAAACCAGGCTTGGAAGAGTTGCTGGTGGTGGGGCCGGAAGGGTGCTTTCGCGTAATAATCGTTCATCCAGTTGTCGGCCTCTTGGGCGCTTGCCTCGACGCGCTGGAGAAAACGTTGGTGCGGCGCTTCAGTCTCGCGGCCTTCATCATTGGTGACCAACTTCGGTCCCGACCATTTTGCCGGAAAGCGCTCGCGTTCATCCGGGCGGCGGAGATCCACTTGGAAGGCGATCCCAAAGCCATCGAGCGCTGAGATATCTTGCTCCGTCGCCTCACCATAATGGCCAGACCGGAAGAGCGCACCAGCGGCGACACGGCCACCATGGGCACTCTCATACCCGCCAAAATCACGAAAGTTGCGTACGCCTTCCAGCGGTTTGATACGGCTGTCCATAAGTCCCTGCCCTTACCTTGGCTGATGTGCAGCCTTTCCTTAGCGGGCGCGGCAGGGCCTGTCAGCTTGCAGGAATGGGATCTGGCTCTTCGAGGACCAATTCCTGAAGAATTTGTTCATCGACCCGCTGGATCGAGATGCGCGAGAGGGCTTGGAGCATACGCTCCGGCAGCTCAACACCCAAGGCACGGGCCGCCGCAGCCGCGCTCCCATAAAGCGCCTGGGCTTCGGTTTGATCGCCAGACGCCTCAGCGCAGGCACCCGCATTGTGCAAGACAGCGGGCGCTGACGGGTAGCGCGCGGCGAGGTCGTTAAACAAAGCGCATCCGATCTGAGGCTGCTTGTCCTTGATGGCATCAACTGCCTGGGCAAAGCGCGGATCGGCGGCCACCTCGAAGTCCTGGGCTTCTGTCAGAATAGTGGCGCGTGTGACTTGATTATAGGGCGCGATATCCTGGCGGACCTGCCAGAGGGTCGCATAAAGCGCGCCGGCGGAAATCCGGTCGATGATCCGTCCGGGCCCCGGACGGTACCCAGGATTGATATAGTCATCATAGGCGAAGCGATACTTGCCCTTGCCAGGGTCACCGGGCTGCCTGCGAATACGGTATTCGACATGTCCGGTTTCGAAGCACTCCTCTTCAGAGTCTTCACCCAAATAGGTCGCTTCATGAATGATATCGCCCGTGGCTTTATCGATGAGGCGAGGATGTGCGCTCGCGGCAACCGTGTAGCGCACGCAAACATGTTCGATCTCAACTTTCTTGAGGCACTTGTCGGTCTCTTCGTCGCGCTTCACGCAGTCGCTCGTCGTGTAGAAACGCTCGAAAATGTCCGGATAGCTGATGTCGACCCAGCCATCATAGACCCCCACCACGTTTGATTGGGCCGGAAAGAGGCCGACATCAAACCACGGCGCGCCTTCATACACCGCGCCTTCGAGCATGGCTTCGAACTGATCGGTGTACCAGGCGGAAAACGGTCCGGAGAATTCAGAGACGGCAACCGAACGAAACGTCGCGGCATCTGGATTTCCAGGCGCGACGCGCGCGGTGTAGTCGATCCCCGGCGTCGCACATGCGGACAGGGCGATCGCGGTCCACCCGGCGAGTAAATTGCGTGACGCGCGCATACGGGGCTCCTTGCCAAGTCTCCATGACAGTATGGTAATGCCACATAAATGCACGGTGAACGACAAACCAAATTGTTGGTTCTGCCCTATGCCTCCTCGGCGCGGACCCTTAAGCCGGTGATCTGGTTGCGGTTTCTCCGAAGGATGTCGAACCGATAACCGTGGAAGGAAAACCGTTGGCCCGGCTCAGGGATTGTTTGGGCTTCGTGGATCACGAGCCCCGCCACTGTGACCGCTTCTTCGTCAGGTAAGGACCAGCCGAGCGCCCGGTTGAGGTCCCGGATCGAGACCCAACCATCGACATTAGCCGACCCATCCGGTTGGGGCCGGACGCCCTGCACCGGCGCGTCATGTTCATCGCGGATATCGCCGACGATCTCTTCCAGAATGTCTTCAAGGGTCACAAGCCCCTGGAGGACGCCATACTCATCAACAACAAGCGCGAAGTGGGCACGTTTCGCCATGAAAGCGTCAAGCTGATCGAGGAGCGGTGTCGTTTCCGGGACAAACCAGGGGTCTCGCATCAGCTCGTCGAGGTCGATTTGATCCAGAGAGCCGCGATGCGGGGCAATTGCGCGCAAGAGATCCTTGGCGTGCAGAATCCCCACAATTTCCTCGCGCTCGCTACGGAAGAGCGGCAGGCGCGTATGGGGGCTCGACAGGGCCTTCATGACAAGTTCGTCCGCCGGCTGATCGGCATCCAGCATGTCGATATTCTTGCGGTGGATCATCACTTCCGACACCGCGAGATCCTTCAAGTCGAGCGCCCCGATCAGCCTGTGGCGATGGGACTCGTCCACCGCGCCCTCGGAGGCATGCAGGGAGATCGCGCCGCGAATTTCCTCATCGGCGGAGAGTTCTTCGGACTTCACTTCAAGGCCAATGATCCGCAGCGTTAAATTGACAATGGCTTGAATGACCGCAACGACCCAGCTGAGCGCGGCCACCAAGGCGCCAATCGGGCCAGACACGGCCTTGGCGACGGTATCGGCGCGCGTGATCGCATAAGTCTTCGGCAGCACCTCGGCGAACACCAAGACAAGGATCGTCATCGTCGCGGTGGCCGCCGCGAGGGCCATCCCTCCCTGCCCGAACAGGCTCGTGAAGAGGCTGGTCGCAAGAACTGACGCCAAGATATTCACGAGATTATTGCCGAGCAGAATTGTGCCGATCAGACTTTCACGGTCCGCGATCAGCTTGTTGACCCGCGCTGCGCCCGTGTCGCCATCCTGCTCAAGTTGATGCATTCGCGCCCGAGACGCGGCGGTCAATGCCGTCTCCGAGCCGGAGAAAAATCCCGACAAGCTCAAGAGCAGGATGATAGCAATGAGTGTTCCGGCGATCATAACCCGGATCGTTCCTCCGACAGGAAGTGTTCAACATCCGTAAAATCGGCCTCCGGATGGATAAAGGCCTGGCCGATCCCCCGTGTCAGGATCAGTGGCACATGGGCGCCGCGAGCCTTTTTGTCCTGGCGCATATGGTGGACAAGGTCGGCCGCCGCATAGGGGCCGCCAGGGCAAGCCGAAAGCCGGGTCTCAAGTCCGCCTAGCTCAAGAACCTGCCGCGCCCGTTCGGCGGCGCTTTCGTTCATCAATCCGAGGCGCGTGGAATATCGACAGGCCAGGGACAAGCCAAACCCCACCGCCTCGCCATGGAGCAGGTCGGGCCGATACTGATTGGCCGCCTCAAGGGCATGGCCAAAAGTGTGACCGAGATTAAGCAGCGCACGCTGGCCTGCTTCGCGCTCATCGGCCGCCACGATCCGGGCCTTGGCGGCACAAGACACCGCAACCGCTTGTGCGATCGCGCCAGGCTCCAAAGCGAGGACATCCGTACCATTGTCTTCGAGCCAATCGAAGAAGTCCGCATCGTCGATAAGGCCGTACTTGACGATCTCAGCATAGCCCGCACGCAGCTCGCGCTCCGGCAATGTCGTCAGCATATCTGTGTCTGCGAGAACCCGTATCGGCTGATAGAATGTGCCGACGAGATTTTTGCCCTGGGGCATGTTGATCGCGGTCTTACCGCCCACGGAACTATCGACTTGGGCAAGGAGCGTCGTTGGCACCTGAACGAGCGTCATGCCCCGCTTCATGAGCGCGGCCGATAGACCAGCAAGGTCACCAACGACCCCGCCGCCAAAGGCGATGAGCATATCGTCTCGGCCGGCCCCATGGGCCAGAAGCCAGGCCAGGGTTTGCTCCAGATGGGCGAAGGACTTTGAGGCCTCGCCAGGAGGAATTTCAAATGTCTCGACGGCCACGCCTGCGCTTGAGAGCCCGGCCGTTAGGTTTCCCAAATGGATTTTCGCCACGGTCTCATCGGTGATGATGAAAACACGCGGGCGGACGATTAGGTCAGACAAGATCTCGCCTGCGCTCGCAACGAGGCCGGGTCCGATATCGATATCGTAGCTGCGCGTCCCAAGCTCCACCCGGACGCGCTGCCGACTCTCTCCTTGTGTCATGCCGGCTGCCACCGCTTTACAGCCTCAAGAATACGCTCAACCGTTCGCGCATGCGGTCCTCTAACACTGTCGACGACGAGATCGGCCTCAGAATAGATTGGTGCGCGCTCTTCATGTAGGCGCTCCAAGACACCACGCGGATCAGCCTGTCTGAGGAGCGGCCGGTGGGTTCGGCGCGAGACACGCTCCCAGAGCGTTTCTAGATCGGCATTCAACCACACCGTAATCGCCTTTTCCCGCATCAGTTCTCGTGTTTCGGGATCGAGATAAGCACCGCCGCCGGTTGCCAGGACATGGGGCGGTTCAGCCAAAAGTCGCGCGAGGACGCGCTTTTCCCCGCGCCGAAACTCCGCTTCGCCATGGAGGGTAAAAATATCGGAAATGGACAAGCCCGCGGCCTTCTCAATTTCATCGTCACTATCGTAGAAATCACGGCGCATTACTTCTGCCAAACGACGCCCGACGGTCGACTTCCCGGCCCCCATCAGCCCGACAAGAGCGATTGTGCGAGACTTATAGCCGGGCTTGTCCTCTATTTTGTTTGACGAAATGTCTGTGTATGCGCCCATTGATCTTTTCGGCTCCGTGGTGACATCTCTATATGGGCTCGCGGCGAGCTGCAATCTATCGCTCGTGAGAAGGGAGTGCTGGTATGCGCAAATGGCTGGGTTTTATCGCCATCGTAGTTGCGGTTTTGCTGGGCGCCGCCATCTGGCTCGCCGGAAAGGCCGATGATGGAAAACCGGCGCCGGGCGAAGTCCGCCAGGAAATCGAGAATGTGCTTTAGGGGTCTGCGATATCGGTTAGGGCTCTCGGCCCTTTTCGCCTTGGTCGTGTGTACTGGGCCAATCGCAGGCCAGGTCGAATCGGGCGGCCTCGATGATGTGGCGGCTTGGGGATTTTCCGGCCTCGCGCAAGATGAGGCGCCACTGCCTGAGACCCTCTGGTCAGCGTCTGAAGCGACACATCTTCTCCCCCTATTGAAAACAGTGCGAACGTCGGGACTGTCGCCCGGCGAACGGGCCCTCCTCAGACAAGTCATTCTGTCACCGGCGACCGCGCCGGGTGGGGAAGACGATGCTGCCCTCCTCGCTGAGCGCGCGCGCTTGATGTTCGAAATTGGTGAGGCTGATGCCGCCGCTCGCTTTCTACCCCAAGTGCCAGCGACGCCCGAAGGGCTAAACGCGGACGAAATCGCCGCTGATCTTCTGCTGGCGATCGGGAAAGAAGACGAGGCCTGCGAAAGATACGCAGACCCTGAAACCGCCGATACGCGACAGGGGGCCTATTGGGCCCAGCTCCGCGCGGTTTGTTTTGCCCTCGCAGACGATGCCGCCGCAGCCGGGCTGGCGGTGGAATTGGCTGCGGCCGAAGGCGTTGAAGACTCATGGTTCATCAATGCCGTTTTCGCTGCGGCCGGGGCCACATCCCGCCGGCCGGCGGCTCGGTTTGACACAGGCCTCGCCCTCGCTTTGTCGGCGAAAGGCGCGCTAGAGCCCGATCCATCGGCGATTACCGCATCAAGACCTGACCTTGCAGCGGCGCTCGCGAAGAGGGATGTGCTGGCGCCGGCGCTCCGCGTCCAAGCCGCGGGCGTTGCCGCTGAGACTGGATTGCTAACAGGCGCGGACCACCGGCAGACCTATGAAGCCCTCTTCGCGATTGAGGGATTTGCACCGCGCACACCGCTCGAAGTCGCCTTGTACACGGCCTGGTCAGAAGACGAAGATGCTGCGACGAAGGCTCGGACACTGTTCGCCCTGCTCCAATCAGCGGACGGCAATCTGACACGATATGCAGCCGTTGCCCGGCTCGTTCAGCCAACCCTTGCAGACCTCCCGATTACGGACGACACGCGCCGGTCCGGCCTTGCCTTTTTCCGGGCAAGCCTTGCCACAGGGGATGTCGAATCAGCACGAAAATGGCTCGAAGCCGCAAAGGCGAGGACCGAGCCTGCCGAAGACGCCTTCGATCTGGCATGGAGCGAGGGGCTGCTAGTGCTTGCAGATCCAGAAGACGCGGACGTGACGGAACTGACCCAACGGCTCTTAGAGTCCGTCGGCGGCAAGAAGCGAAAGGAAGCATTCCTCCGATTGCTGACGCTTTGGCAAGCGTCCGGCATCGTCCTGCCGTCGAGCGCGCGCGCCGCGTTGTTTACACCGGACAATACCGGCACAACGGCCAGCTCAGGTCTTGCGTTGCGGTCCATTGCTGCCGGTGTCGATGCGGGCGCCGCAGGCGAAGTCGCGCTGAAAGTCCTGGCGGCCACATCGGGCGATCCCTACGCCATGGCACCCGGAGATATGGCCGCGTTGGTGCAGGCGCTCAGATATATTGGGGCAGTCGACGCCTCCCGGACACTTGCACTTGAAGCGACGGGGTATTGGCGCGAAACGCTTTAGGCTTTGCCGACTAATGGACCGTAGAGATCGGTCCGCCGGTCTCTAAAGAAGCCCCAAGCCGCCCGCTGACGACGGATATGGTCCAGGTCAAACTCGGCAAGCACGATGCCGGTTTCGGTTCGGTCGAGTTCCGATACAATGTCTCCGGCTTCGTTTGCGATAAAGCTCGTTCCGTAAAATACCTGTCCGCCTTCATCGCCAATGCGATTGGCCGCGATGACAGGGATCACATTCGAAACCGCGTGGCCAACCATCGCCCGGCGCCAGCGCGCCGCCGTGTCGAGGTTTGCGTCATGGGGCTCAGAACCAATAGCCGTTGGGTAGAACAGGACATCAGCGCCTTGTAGAGCCATCGCCCGCGCGCATTCGGGAAACCATTGGTCCCAACAGATTCCGGCGCCGACCCGCCCGTGTCGGGTCTCCCAGACGCGAAACCCGGTATCGCCTGGACGGAAATAGAATTTTTCCTGATAGCCCGGGCCATCGGGAATATGGCTCTTGCGATAGACGCCGAGCGGAGCCCCGTCGGCGTCGATCATGACGAGCGAGTTATAGTATTCAGGACCTGCCTTCTCGAAGATGGACACCGGGATGGCCACAGAGTGGGCTTTGGCCACCTTTGACAGTTCGCGGACAGCCGGATGGGAGTCCCACGGCGCCGCCCGGGCAAATTCAGCCTCCGTCTGGCGGACGCAGAAATACGGGCCGCAAAAGAGTTCAGGCGGCAAAACAATGTTGGCCCCCTGGCCGGCCGCCTCTTCGACCATGGTCGCAACGATCGCGATGTTTTCTTCCACATCGTCAACAGGTGCGAATTGCAAGCCTGCGACCGTGAGCCTACGGATCATGGGGCGTCCTCGACATCGAATAGGTCTGCCGGGATCTGCTGGCTGATGCAATGAAACGACCCGCCCCCGGTCAAAATCGCGTTTGACGGCTGCCCGATGACCTCGAATTGCGGCAGACTGGCTTGGAGTGCGGCGACCGCACGCGCGCCGATCGCCTCGTCATAAACCGGGACGATAAGCCGGCCATTGGCGAAAACAAAATTCAAATGGCTCGCCGCCGCAACGCCGTCCGCACTTTCAATCCGTCCAGGCGATGGGATCGTGATCACCGACAGACCGGTATCTCTTAGTCCTGCTTCGATTGCGAGGTAGACATCCGCATTTGGATCGTCGCGCCCGGTTGGTTGCTGGCATACAACGCGGCCGGGCGCCACAAAGCGCGCAATATTGTCGATATGACCATCGGTGTGATCGCCCGCGAGACCCTCCGTCAGCCAAATGATCCGCGTGGCGCCGAAGGCCGATTTGAGGGCCGCTTCGCCGTCCGCCTCGGTCCAGGCCGGATTGCGATTCGGATTGAGCAAGCACTGACGCGTCGTCAGCAGAGTGCCGGTGCCATCCTGATCAACCGCACCGCCTTCCAGAACAAATGAGTGAGGCTTCGCGGCAAATCGATCGACACCGAGCATCGCGCTCGCGGTTTCGCGATCGCCCGGCAGATCATATTTTCCGCCCCAACCATTAAAGGCAAATGTCAGGCCGACGGGCTGATGATTATGAACCGCGTAGATTGGACCGGTATCGCGCAGCCAGATATCCCCCATTGGCAAGATGCGCACGGTCACATGGCCAAAGCACTGATTCTTAGCGGTTTCAGCGGCCTCAACTGTGCTCGCGACCAAGCGGACCGGCAGGCGATCTGATATCGCATTGACCAGACCAGCCACTTCGCGCTGGGCGCCGGCCAAATCATCTTCCCACAAGTCACGGTCGCTTGGCCAACCGACCCAGAGACAAGCCTGCGGCACCCATTCGGGTAAAACTCTGATCTTCGACATCCATACACTCGCTCAGAGAGAGGCGGGTTTGGCCGATGACAAACGCTCCATAGAAAAAGGGCGGTCAATCAGACCGCCCTTCCACTCTACTCACGCAACTCACGCTACGCTGATTTATCGCGTAACAAACTTCGGCCAACATGTCCAAGTGAGAAATACGTCATGTTTTCGCCTCTATGGAGTGCGTTTGCGATCGACTGAGGATCACCGATTGGCAGCGCCCCGAACCCCGTCCATGACACCTCTCATGACCGAGCTACCCCAAAACGCCCGACCACCTGCTCTCTTGCGAACACCTTCGGTCCTCTTCGCCGGCACGTTTGTGATCGCGCTTACGGCGTGGCGGGTCTTTGGTCTCTTCGCGACCGACCTCGGGCTTGGACCAGATGAAGCGCAATATTGGCGGTGGGCCCAATCGCTTGATTGGGGCTATTTCTCCAAACCACCACTGATCGCTTGGCTGATCGCAGGCGCTACCAGCATGTTTGGCGATGCGGAATGGGCCATTCGGCTTCCAGCACCCTTCCTTCACATGGTCACCGCGCTCCTTGTGGGGGTGATTGGACAGCGCCTTTTCGACGTGCGGACGGGCGCCCTCGCTGCCGCCTATTACGGTCTTATGCCTGGGGTGACACTCGGCTCCGCAGTGCTGACGACGGACACGCTGCTCCTACCGATCTGGGCGAGCGGGCTGCTTGCACTGATAACGCTTCGCGACCGCTGCCAAGACTGGCGGATCGGCCTCTGGCTTGGCTTATCG
>JBCAWP010000081.1:0-10154 GCA_038534535.1 Pseudomonadota bacterium | reverse complement strand
TCCGGCACGAAGCGGCGCCACCGCTTTATTCGGGGCACCATGCGCTCAGCAGCGAAGCTGTCCTACACAGACGCGCAGCGCGCGATTGATGGTGACATAGGCGGTCCCGGGGACGCCTTCCTCGACAACATCCTGAAACCGCTCTGGGGCGCCTATGCAGCTGTCGCAAAAGCCAGGGACAAGCGCGGCCCACTTGATCTCGACCTACCAGAAAAGCGGGTTCAGCTGTCGGACGAGGGCCATGTAGAATCAATCACCACACGCGCGCGTTTCGACGCCCACCGCCTGATTGAAGAATTTATGATCCAGGCCAATGTGTGCGCTGCGGAATCGCTCGAAAAGGCGCGCCAGCCACTGATCTACCGCGTCCACGACCAGCCCTCCGATGCCAAAATCGCAGGCCTCGCGGACTTCTTACAAACGCTCAATATCAAATGGCCCCGCGGGGAGCGCCCGCAGACGAGCCGCTTTAACAAACTGCTTGATGATGCCGCGTCCGGTGAGAGCAAAGACGTGATCACCGAAATGGTCCTGCGCACCCAGGCTCAGGCCGTTTACGACACCGAGAATATCGGCCATTTCGGTCTGAACCTGACGAAATATGCCCACTTTACCTCGCCCATCCGCCGGTATGCGGACCTCATTGTTCACCGGGCCCTGATCAAGGCGCTCAAGCTCGGCCCCGAAGGTCTTTCAACCGAACGCGAAGTGCAGCTGGAAGAAACGGCCGAACACATTTCGACGACCGAGCGTCGCTCGATGGCCGCTGAACGTGACGCGACCGACCGGTATCTTGCGCATTATATGTCCGACCATGTCGGAGCCGAGTTCGAAGGGCGCATCACGGGGCTTAGCAAGGCGGGCCTCTTTGTCCGGCTCGGTGTCACCGGTGCCGACGGGCTCGTGCCCATATCGCGGCTGTCAGATGAGTACTGGGTTCTCGATGAGAAGACGCGCGCGCTTGTCGCGCGCGGATCAGGCCGCCGCTTTGAAATGGGCCAGGACGTCACCGTGCGCCTAGAAGAAGCGACACCGCTAACGGGTGGACTGCTCCTTGAGATGCTGTCAAAGCCGAAGCCCCGGCGGAAAGATCTGAATGCGTCGAAATCGAAAGGCCGGGATCGCCCATCAGGTCGCCCGGCGCGGACGAAGGGTCGCAAGCGCGGTCGCTAGACCATAGCCCCGCCCTCGACACGCCCTTACATCCGCCTAATGTGATGGCATCATCTGAGCTGGAGACCGGATGTTTCATATCGTCGACCCCTTTTTGACCGAGGACGAAACCCGCACTTTACAGGACCTCGCTGCGTCCATGACATTTGTCGATGGCAAGTCGACCAATGCCGATTATGACGCCAAGCAGAATCTCCAATCAGCGCCAAATACGCCGGCGGCGCAGCAAGTCTCGAACATTCTGCAAGGCGCGCTCCTGCGCAATGACTGGGCGATGGATATCTGCCGCCCGCGCTCAATGGCGGTGCCGGTTCTCGCGAAATATACCCCGGGCATGGCCTATGGCTCGCACGTGGATACCGGCGTGATCACGGGAAACCCTCCGATCCGGGTCGACATCTCATGTACAGTTTTTCTTTCGCCACCAGACACTTATGAGGGCGGCGAGCTTATCGTTCGGCCGGGATCTGGCGAAATGCGATTCAAGGAACGCCCCGGCGCCGCAGTGTTTTATCCGTCCACCCATTTCCACGAAGTGGCCGCGGTCACCGCTGGAGAACGCCTGGTCGGCCTCACCTTCATCGAGAGCACGGTTCGCGACGCGCAGAAGCGCCACATCTTGTTCGAACTCGAAGAGCTGCGCCACAAAGACGGGGCAAGCTTGAGCGCCGAGGCTCTTATGAAAATCGAGTTCGTACGCTCAAATCTCCTGCGGATGTGGATCAACGAGTGAGCCTCGTTCAATACCCGAGCCGAGCAATCGCCGCATCAATGTCCGGCCGGGCTGACCGGATCTGGTCTATCCATTTAAGACCCGCTTTGATGTCGTCCCCGCGCCGCGCATCGGCTTCCTTAAGACGCGCCTCCCTGTCTGCAGGTCCAAACTGATAGTCTGTCGCCTTAGAATAAAGACGCGGGACCGGACCGGACAGAACCCGCTCGATCTCATCTGCCTCAGTCGGCAGACCGAAGCTCCCGGCTGCTCGCAAAAGCGTTTCCAAAGGGTCGACCAGATAGGCATCAAAGTCCAACTGCCCGGCCCGGTCACCCGCAACGTCGAGCGCTGCGGCCTGGTTTAGCGCCGAACAGACATAGGCGACGGCCATCCGTTCCCCTTCCGAGAGCGCATGAAATGCCGGAACATCATCCGCGAACGCCGCAATATGGGGCGAGAGCCGCGCCTCAGCCGACCCGTAAATGTCCGCGACATAACCATCATGGACGAAAATCGACCGCAGATATGACTGCGGACTCACATGGATGAACAGGGCACGATCACTTGGAAAGGCCGACAACCAATCCGCCGCGAGTAAGTCGCAAAAGCTCGTCGCCTTTACGATCGAAAGGTCGCCAGGCACCCAACTGCGCGCCCACATCGCCCGGAAGAGCGACCAATCCACGGTCATCTGGTCACGGCTTCGCAGCGCCCATATGGCGTCGCGGGTTGACCAGGCCGCGGCCAAATCCCGAAGCGGTAAGGGCTCGCGCAGCGACAGGACGCCGTTCAACTCCCCGAAGAGCCGCGAGATCAGGGTCGAGCCACAATGGCCCATATGAAAGATCAGACCGAGCGCACGAGGCGACTGCGCTTCAGAGGCTCGGAACGCCGCACGAATGGTCTCCAGGTCGACCCATTGCGACTTCGGTTGCTCGGTAAAGGCCCGCTGATCGAGAAAAGCGGCCTGCTTGTAAAAGCCAGGCGCCACCTCCGCTAGAAGCACGCGTCGCCCGGCCCAATCCGCCTGGAACGGATAATGCGCAGGCGAAACGCTCAAGGCTCTTGAGAGAGGGTGATCAAGGGGAGACGTCACGAAAGGTTCCATACTCATGGTCGCTGCGGTCAATCTTAAAAAGGGGCAGCGCCGCCGGCAATGCCACGCCATGCGACTTGCTGCGCCCCAAGAGTCCCGGCACATAGACGCGGATGTCCGTTGGCCCGCAAAACCCGTTCGACAAGGAAGACGATGACGACGTCATCCTGAAAGACCAGCCGAGCCCCCGCCCGAGGGACGCCGCAACGCTGATCTTGGTTCGGCCAGGCTCGGGCGGCGTCGAACTTCTGATGGGCAAGCGGTCAGGGCGTCATGCCTTTATGCCGGAAAAATATGTCTTTCCCGGCGGACGCGTCGACCCCGGCGACAGCCGCGTGCATATCTCGAGCGACCTTCACCCGAAATCCGCCGCAGCTCTTGCCATCGGCACACGCCGCGCCGTGCGAGCCTTCGCCCTCAGCGCCGTGCGGGAGACCTTTGAGGAAACCGGCCTCATCGTTGGCAAGGCAGGGGCTGCGCCACTGAAAACGCCGACAGACTGGCAGCCCTTTTTCGAGCAGGGTGCCATCCCCAGTCTCAGCGGTCTAAGATTTGTCGGACGGGCGATTACCCCGCCCTATCGGCCCCGTCGTTACGATGCCCGCTTCTTCATGGCAGACGCCCGCGAGGCATTGATTGACGACCGCCCACCCGTTGACGGTGCGGAACTGTCCGACCTCCAATGGGTCAGTCTCGCCGATGCCCTCGAACTCGATTTGCCCTCCGTCACGCGCTTCATGATCGGCGAAGTGGGGGAGCGCGTCGCCAATCCCTCGCATCAGCCAGACCCAGCCTTTCTGCGCTGGACGCGATCCGGCCACAAGATGACACGCCTCTCTCCAACCCGTTGATATCAGGGCGACGCTTGACTTGAGGGGTCAGCCTCGTCATTAAGCGCGTTCACGAATTTCCGTACCAATGAGATCAATGCCATGGCTAAACCCGCCACGATCAAGATTCGCCTGAATTCGACAGCTGGCACCGGCTTTTTCTACGTCACGAAGAAAAATCCGCGGAACCTGACCGAGAAGCTTGTGCTGCGCAAATACGACCCAATCGCGCGCAAGCATGTTGAGTTCAAAGAAGGCAAGATCAAGTAGATCCGCCGACCTGCCTACGTCGCGAACATCTGAACATTGTCAGGCCGCAACGCTTTCAACGCGATTGCGGCCCGATTTTTTGGCGTGATAGAGCGCCTCATCGGCATAGCGCAAAATATCGTCCGGCGTATTGGCCGACGGACTACTTGAGGCCACCCCAGCGCTGACCGTCACGCTAAGTGCGCCGCCGGGTCCTTCAACGTCGAAACACTGCCCCGCCACCGCCATTCGCACCCGCTCAGCAACCTTTCGGGCCACATCGCCTTCAGTGTCCGGCATAATCACGACAAATTCCTCACCGCCTGGACGACACGCAATATCCGACGGCCGCACGCCATCTTTGAGGCGACGAGAAAACTCCTGAAGGACCAAATCCCCAACCGCGTGTCCATGGGTGTCGTTCACATCTTTGAAGTGATCGATATCAAGCGCGACAATGGATACGGGCGTCGCGCCATGGGCTGTCCGCTGGAGGTGTTGGGCGAGCTGCGTCATCATGTACCGGCGGTTATAAAGGCCAGTCAGAGGATCAATGACTGACAGCTCAATACCGCGGTCAACACGCTTGCGCATGATATCGAGATAGCGCGTGCGGCGCGTCTGAGTGTTCACGCGCGCAATCAGCTCCTGGGGGTCGATGGGCTCTTCAATCACATCGCTCGCACCGAGTTCGAGAGCCCTGCCCGCCATTTCGCGGCCAACCTCATCACAGGCAACAATAATCGCGATCCCACGCGTTTTCGTGCCAAGCTTGAACTGGGCGCAGAGGCGCAGCGGATCAAAGGACTGCCGCTTCAGGGATAGGATCATCACATCGATGCCGCGGATGTTCAGACCTGTTGACCCCAGATAATCGGTCGCCACGTGGCCCGCGGAAGCGAGCGTCGAGATAATTTGGCGGCGCGTTCGCTCATTCTGGTCGACAACAACCACCCGGGGCGGCTTGCCCATCTCCTGCCGCTCAACATCGCTATCGACCGCAGCAATCCCGACATGGGCATCCCGCTGGCGCAGCTCGCTCGCCACCGCATGATACCGCATCAGCGCGCTGATCCTTGAAAACAGGGCGAAATCATCGATCGGCTTTGTGACGAAATCGTCGGCGCCAGCTTCCAATCCCATGATCCGATGTTCGGCCTGGTTCAGTGCCGTCAGCATCACAATGGGTATGTGCTCGGTCACCGGATCGGACTTTAAGCGCCGCGTAACCTCATAGCCGTCCATACCCGGCATCATGACATCTAGCAGAATAATGTCTGGCTGCTCTCGCGCGGCGATATCAATCGCCACAGGTCCGGAATCAGCCATCAATACTTGATAATAGCGCGCTTCGAGTTTCGCCTGAAGGAGTCGTCGATTGGCGAGAATATCGTCGACGACTAGGATCCGCGCGCTCATGGTCGCACCGCCCCGCCGATAAGGTCTTCAACAGCCCTTATAAAACTCATCATCTGGATAGGCTTCGACAAGTAGCCTTCACAGCCCGCTTCGCGCACGCGCTGTTCGTCTGCGCGCATGGCAAAAGCGGTTACCGCGAGAACAGGAATATGAGCCAGATCACCATCGTCCTTAATCCAGCGCGTAATATCGAGCCCGGATACCTCCGGCAGCTGGATATCCATGATAATAAGATCTGGCTGTTCATTCCGCGCCAATTCTACGGCCTTCGCACCGTCCCGGCATTGGTGCGTGGCATAGCCATAGGCGTCTAGCAGATCGCAAAAGAGCCGCATATTCAGCTCATTATCCTCAACAACTAGGACTGATTTGTGTGCGTCTTCCGTCATCCTGCCCGAATTCGATAGGCCAAGGGTGATTCCCATTCGTTAAGTCTATGGCGGTTGTTTATTAATGACTGTTTACAGTGGAAAGTCCGACTGTTGGCGAATTCGGTCCAAAATGCCATCCTCGACGCATGGAATCTCTCTGTCGGGACTGCGCAAAACTGACACGTACAGTCGATGGAGCGTGCCAGATTTGCGGTGGTCGCCGCGTTATTCACCATCCAAAACTCCGGTCCCTGTCTATTGCACATATTGATTGCGACGCGTTCTACGCCGCAATCGAAAAGCGCGATAATCCGGACCTCAAGGACAAGCCCGTTCTTGTCGGTGGCGGCCAGCGCGGTGTCGTCTCTACATGCTGCTATATCGCCCGCCTCTACGGCATCCATTCGGCGATGCCGATGTTTAAGGCATTAAAGGCCTGCCCAGACGCAATCGTCATCCGGCCGGACTACGAAAAGTATAGTGCGGCCGCCCGCGTCATCCGGGAAAAGATGCAACGCCTAACACCGTTGGTGCAGGTGGTCTCAATCGATGAAGCCTATCTCGATCTGTCGGGTACGGAACGCCTGAACGGCGCCGCTCCGGCCGAAACCCTGGCACAACTCGCCCTCGACATCGAAGAAGATGTGGGCATCACCATTTCCATCGGTCTTTCGGAAAATAAGTTTCTGGCGAAAACCGCGAGCGAGATGGACAAGCCCCGTGGCTTCTCCGTCATCTGCAGCGAAGAGGCCGCCGAGTTTTTGGCCCCGCATCCACCGAATTTCCTCCATGGCGTTGGACCGAAGCTCGCAAATCGGCTGATTGGTGATGGATATCGCACTATTGCTGCGCTCCAACACGCTGATCCCAAAGTTCTGATTCGCAAGTATGGCGAGACCGGGCTCTGGTTGCATGAACGGGCTCAAGGTCATGATCGCCGGCCAGTTGAACCGCGCGGCGAGCGAAAGTCTGTCTCGAGCGAAACCACATTCGGCGCAGATCTCCACGTGCTGCAGGACCTGGAGGACCGCCTTTGGCACCTTTGTGTCAGAACGGCTGACCGGGCCAAATCAGCTGAGGTCGAAGGCCGCGTCGTGACGTTGAAACTGAAAACGCGAGACTTCAAAAGCTATACGCGCCGGGTCTCGCTCACCGCGCCCACGCAATTGGCGCAGACCCTTTTCCGGGCCGCCCAACCCCTTCTGGCCCGTGAAACCGACGGCCGGCGGTTCAGACTTATCGGGATCGGCCTGTCAGATTTGGCGGTCGCCCGGGGCGATGCGCCCGATCTCTTGGACCCGCGCATCGCAAAGCGCGCCGCCGCCGAGCGCGCCGCAGATATCGCCCGCGAGAAGTTTGGAAAAACGGCTGTCCGAACCGGTCGAGGTGTTCGACTCGACCGGCGCTGAACGATCAATCGCTAGGCCCGCGTTGGTGCACCCGAATTGATTTTAGCGCGCCCTGTCATCGCATCAGCAAATGCGTGATTGACGTCTCGGTGCTTCGCTTCGTCATCCCGCACGACCAGGACAACGTCACGAAGTCGCGCATCATTCGGCAACTCCCAATAATCCTTCGCGATTTTCGGCGCGGGAACGTTCTCTAGCCGGCCGGCATCGATGGCCTCGAGATAGCTCGTATAGCTCACGACGGCCTCTTCCTCGAGATAGGCCACAAACCGATGCGCCGTCCGGGGGAAGAAAAGATAGAGGAAGAAGTAGAAGTTGTAGAAAATCGCTTGCGCAATCATGATCAGCATACGCTCGAACAAGGTTGGCTGCGCGATTTTGATGAACGTCATCAGGTGCATGCGCTCATTATCCGCTTCGTCGAGTAGTTCTTTAATCCAACCCTGGTCGTCGCGGATGTGCCGCAGCGCCTTTAAGTGCTGGAGCATACCTCCAACCATGCCCGGCACGGCAGCGACTGTTTCGAGCACGACGGCCCGGTGCCCATACCGCTTGCGGAAGAACGCATCCGCAAAAAGGCGCATAAATTTAACAAGCCCAAGCGCAATGCTATCTCGAATGCCTTCAGGTTTGCGGCGGGGAAATACACTCTGTTCCATAACGCTTATCTTACGCTTACGGGACCTTTGCGCCCCTGTTTATGGACAATAAATGGGAATGCACCAGACCCGATGGAAGTGACAGACGTGCGCAGTGCCCGAATGTCGCAAGCGAGGACCCTAATCTCCGCTGAGCTCCAATTGCGCGGCCGCGACGGCAGCGGAAATAGCGCCCGTGTTTGCATCTAGGGCGTCAGGTTTCTCCGCGGTTGGATAGGCCGCTGACAGGGCATCTCTCGTCGCCGATAAGGCTGAGATCACGCGTGCCTCGGCCGGGCCACTCGCGCTCTCCGCGCGTTCGAAAGCGGCTTCACCGGCTTTATAAAAGCCATAGCCATCAAGATAGGGCTCATATCGATCGACCTCGGCTGCCGCGCGGTACATGTCTGACGCACGCTCAAAAAGATCGGCGGCAACGCCTGCATAAATGTCGATATCACTCACATCCTCAGCGAGGGGACGCTTCGTCTCAGCGTCACGGAGCGTGGCAGTGATTTCGTCGACCCGCGCTGAAATGTCCTCAGGTGTCGCGCCTTCAAGCGCGGCGAGTGAGGCATCCGCGAAGAGCCCTGTGAATGAGGCGACGCCCTGTGCGTCGAAGATGGGCGCCATGTCGGCCAACACCTCGCTGACGGGGTGGGCAAAAAGTTCAGCGGCCGCTGCCGTCTCGCCGAGCGCATAGGCATCTCTTGCGGCCAGCACATGGGCTTCTGCAATCGCAATGGCGGTCGAATAGACGACCGGGTCAGACGCCGCAGCTGCGATCGACACACCGCCTTCACCTTCACCGCCCTCGCCTTCTCCAGCTTCACCTTCTCCTTCGCCGCCTTCACCTTCGCCGAGCGCGCCCAACTCGCCTGCACCGGTGTCCTCAGCAACGAACGAGACGGTGATATCACTGTCAGACTGCGCCGCTTCCCCGGCTTCGCCGCCATCTCCGCAACCCGCAAGTGCAACGCCGGCGAATGCGGCCCCAAGCCCCAATCGCGTCCAGATTTTCAGAGTTTGTGCCAAGGGATCTCTCTCAATTCGACAAGGGTTGATTTCAAATCATGAGCTTCGCGGACAATTGACCCGAATGCAAATCATTCGCAAGAGAGAGAATGTCCATTCTTTCAATCTCAGGCGTTCTCGACGCCGCCGCACTCGCCGATATTTGTGATCTTTCCGAGACACTCGTCTGGCAAGGCGGTGAGGCAACGGCCGGGAAAACTGCGCGGGGCGTCAAGCACAACCTCCAAGCCGATCTTACATCGCGAACGGGCGCGACGGCCCGCAAGACACTGGAAGACGCCATAACAACCCATACCGTACTGCGCGCGGCGGCCCAGCCCGCGCGTTTTTCGAAGCTGATATTGAGTCGAACCGAGATTGGCGGCGGCTACGGGCTTCATATGGACAATGCCTTTATGGGCCATGGCGCCCGGCGCCTTCGAACGGACCTCTCCTTCACACTCTTTCTGAGCGAGCCGGCCACCTATGAGGGCGGTGCCCTAGAGATCGAGACGGCCGGCGCAACGGAAAGCTATCGTCCGGAAGCAGGCACACTCGTGCTGTACCCCTCGACCTTTCTCCACCGCGTCACCGAGGTTACCCGCGGGACGCGCCTTGCATGCGTCGGCTGGATCGAGAGCACCGTCAAAGATCAGATGGCGCGGGAAATCCTGTTTGATCTCTCAAATCTTCAGGTCGCCCTCGCCAACACCCATCCCCCCCAATCGCCCGAACGCCTAACGCTTTCAAAGGTCTACTCCAACCTCCTTCGGCTCCACGGCACTTCTTAGAGGTGTTGCAGAGATTTAGCTTGCGTGGGGCGGCGGGGGCGGAGACAGTCATATGGCTATCCACCGGGAGATCCTGCCATGAGCCTGCCAGAAACGAAGCTTGCGGCCCTCGGCATTCGCCTGCCCCCGCCTATGAAAGCCGTCGCGAATTACGTGCCCTTTGTCATCAGCGGTACGCATCTTTACGTCTCGGGCCAAGTCTCCGCCGATGCGGAGGGACCGGTCAGAGGCCGCCTCGGTGAGGATATGGACCTGGAGGCGGGCCAGGCCGCTGCGCGCCTTTGCGGGATAAACCTCATTGCCCAATGCGCCGCCGCCCTCGATTCCCTTGCGCGGATAAAGCGTGTGGTGAAGCTCGGCGGCTTCGTGAATGCGCACCCGGATTTCGTGGATATCCCCCAGGTGATCAATGGTTGCTCTGACCTTATGGTCGAAGTCTTTGGAGACGT
>JBCAWP010000080.1:0-10222 GCA_038534535.1 Pseudomonadota bacterium | reverse complement strand
GAGCCGAACTGGATGCGGGAAATGATCGACGCGCATTCCAAGACCGCCGAAGACAACGGCGCACGGATCGTCTTTTCCTGCGGGTTCGATTCCATACCGAGTGATCTCGGCATCCTTGTCCTGCAAGATGAAGCAAAACGCCGGTTCGGCGCGCCAGTGCCACGCGTTAAAGGCCGCGTGCGCGCCATGAACGGCACATTTTCGGGCGGCACAGCGGCCAGTCTCAAAGCAACCATGGCCGCAGCGGCCCAGAACCCGTCAATCATTCCGCTCCTGCAAAACCCCTACGCGCTCGCCCCAGGCTTTGAAGGGCCAGAGCAGCCCAATGGCATGGTTGTGGCGCATGACCCGGCGGTCGATAGCTGGGTGGCGCCCTTCATCATGGCGGCCATCAACACAAAGAACGTCCACCGGTCGAATGCCTTGTTGGGCCATGCCTACGGCACCGACTTTTTATATGATGAGATGGTGATGACGGGTCCGGGAGAGACCGGCCAAAAGACAGCCGAGATGATGGCAACGGCCAATCCACTCGGTGGGGATGATGCGCCAAAACCCGGTGAAGGTCCGTCTAAGGAGGAGCGTGAAGCCGGCAATTACGACATTCTTTATGTCGGCGAGACCGCCGACGGTCAGCGCGTCGATGCCGTCGTCACCGGCGACAAGGACCCAGGCTACGGGTCAACCTCAAAGATGCTAAGCGAAGCTGCGATTTGCTTGATCCGCGATTGTGCAGAGACGCCCGCCGGCATTTGGACACCGGCCGCTGCCATGGGGAACAAACTGGTCGAACGTCTCGTCGCGAACGCCGGAATGACATTCGATATTGTCGACTAGATTACCCGATTAACGCGTCTGGCGGCGACGCCAGCCACCGTCTTGAACGAGCGCACCGCCGGAAGATTTCTGTCCGAAGCTTGCGCGCGGCGCAACGGCGACCTTCGACGCCGGACGGCGGGTCGTCGGCGTGGCGGCAACCGGTGAGTGCGGCGAAGCAGGCTTTGACGTGACGGGCGATACCGCGACAGTATCTTCAGGGATTTCACCCATTTTGTAAGCCATCATGAGGGCGGCCAACTGCTTTGCCGACGTTCCGACGGTTGGAATGGAATGGGTTCCGCCAGCCAGGACTTTCGCCGCCTTGCCGAGCATCGTTCCTTCCTGGTTCGCGTGGGTGAAGCTAACCATATTCGCCGCGGTCATGAAGCCAGATTTAATCTTGGTCGTGCGGATTTCACCGATCTCGTCCCAGCGATAGTGCTTCCGATTGGCCCAGGACTTCGTATGAAGCCCGTCTGGCGCGAGGCGGATTTCCTGCATTAAGCCGGCGCCGGTGAGAAGAAAAACGCCAGCCGCGAACAGCGCCATCAAGACGAACATAGGTTCACCGCCGGCATAAAAGGCGACGAGCAGAATGAGAGCGGCGCCCGTATACCACTTCCACGATGTCGGGCTCAGCGTTGTGACGCCCGCTTCTGTCTTGATGGCCATGTCTGTCTTCTCCCCCGGAATGCCTATCTCGAGGCTAAACGAGGGGATGGAACAAACTGCTCAGGCAATCAGACAAATTTAATCGAGTTTTTCGTCGGCTGTCCGCGTCATGACGGCGAAGAAGAAGCCATCGGTCCCCGCGCGGCGCGGTGTCAGGCGAACGCCGCCTTCAGGTCCCTCGCCGGCCCGCACGGTCTCGATGCCCTGCTCGGTCAAAAGGTCGGAGGCAGCGACGGCATCTGCGGCGCTAATTTGCTTGAAATCACTGTGGCCTTGGAGGAAATGAGCGACCCGGTCTTCATCTTCTTCCATCAGGAAGGAGCAGGTCGCATAGAGAAGACGTCCGCCGGGCCGAACAAACTCAGACGCTGCGGCGAGGATTTCGTCTTGCTCTGCAATTCGCCGGTCAAGCGCGCTGGGCTTCAGCCGCCACTTCGAATCCGGCCGGCGGCGCCAGGTTCCAGTCCCTGTGCAGGGCGCATCGACGAAGACGATGTCCATCCGCGCTTTCAGAGCCTCGAGGGCATCAGGCTCGCGGGGATGAACGAGCTGGACATTGTGGGCGCCGGATCGTTTGAGCCGCGGGATCAGAGCGGAGAGGCGCCGCCCATCAATATCATAGGCAAAGACCTGCCCTTTCCCACCGAGCGCGGCGGCGAGCGCCAAAGTCTTACCACCGCCCCCGGCACAATAGTCCAGAATCTGATGGCCTTCTTGGGGGTTGGCCGCGGCGGCTGCAATCTGCGATCCAGCGTCCTGAACCTCAACCCAGCCCTTCGAATAGGCCGGGATGCTTTCAAGCGAGGCTTCCCGTTTGGAGGGATCTCGCGCCGGAATATGAAAGGCATTCCTCAGAAGGGCCGAGGTTTCGGCATTCGCTGACCTCAGGGCACCTGACGCCTTTTCCGCGTCCACTTTCAATGTGTTGACCCGCAGGTCCACATCGGCGCGTACGGCCATGGCCTGGGCTTCGACCACCGCTGCCTCGCCAAACACCCTTTGCATATGCGGCGACAGCCATTCCGGAAAATCCCCTGAGACGTGTGCCTCGGCGGTCGTATCGGGCGCCATCACGAGCCGCTCGCGCTCATCAAGCGTCAGCGGCAACGGCGCATGCTCATCATCCATCGCATCGTCAATCTCGCGGATCGACCACCCCCACCCCACAGAAAGCGCGCCAAGGACGAGGGCGCGGGGATCGTCCGAATTCATGGCGTGGGCGATCGAGTTTTTGCGTCTGAGCGCATCGAGTACCAGTCCAGAAACCCAGGCACGGTCTTTCGCGCCGGCATAGCGGGCCCGCTTGCCCCAATCTCGCGCCGCTGATTTGACGGGCTGGTGGCGGCCCAGCACATCGGCCAGCACTTCAATTGCCGCTGCGATACGGCCACCATTTCGCATGAAAGCTTCCTTCTCAAACAACCGGCGACTTGCTTTACTTCGTCAGCGCCGACAAGCCGCCATTATGCATTGAAGTTGAGTTTCAGCCCTGGTTCGGGCCATCGGCACCTGACGAGTTGTCCAGACCCCGACAAGGTGATCCAGGCTGTTTGAAGATCTTCCCCTCCAAAACAGATATTAGTCGTCAGCAGGTCTCCCGTTGCGATGTGCGTATGCGTGCCCCCTGGGGTGATCGTCGTGATCCCGCCATTAAAGATAGTCGCCACGCACACATTTCCGGCGGCGCTCACCGCAAGGCTATCGAAGTATTGGAGACCCGGCATGGTTGCCACAACGCGGCCTTTCTGGAAGGGCGGCATGGATGGCGTAATCGTGCCCGGCGCCGCAAGATCATACGCCCAAAGCCGCCCCGTGAGCGTATCGGCCATATAGACGGCTTTTTCGTCGGGGCTCAGCCCAACACCGTTTGGGCTCGTGTGCCCCCAGTCGACTTCGTCAACCTGGGATCCATCGGCTTTGGCAAAGAACAAGCCGCCAAGGTCGCGCTGACGCTCAAACGTCTTCCCGTGATCGGTAAAATAGAAGTTTCCCGCCTTGTCGAAGACAATGTCGTTCGGACCACGCAGATCGTGGTCTCCTACCTTATCGTAGAGCCGCTCCACCTTACCGGTGCTGAGATCAATCCGTTCAATGCGGCCGCCTGAATAGTCAGGTGGGCAATGCCCCGGTACATTGATGCCATTCACCTTGGTATAGATGAAACCGCCATTATTACAGACGTAGAGGGCGCCATCTGGCCCGATAGCCGCGCCATTCGGCCCTCCGCCAGTGTGGGCGACCTTTTCGCGCTTTCCGTCGCCCCAGATGCGCGTGACGTCACCACTTTCAATCTCGACAAGGATGATTGACCCGTCGTCCATGGCCACAGGGCCCTCGGGAAAAGCCAATCCGTCCGCAACGAGTTCGAAATCCATGGCCACCACTTCCAAGTTTGATCTGCTTAGCAACGAGAGTGGCCGGGCACGTCGCGCTTGGCAAGTTTCGTCATCGGCATAGTTGGCCGCTTCGATCCAGCCTAGATTTGGGACATGGCGCAGTCGAGTCGTCGGATGCGAAAGGCGAATTCGTTGCGCTCATCGGCGTCATAGGCCCGGCTCCAGACTTCGGCCCACTGTTCCTCCTCGATACCAGGAAAAAAGGCGTCGCCGTCTGGCGCCGCATCGACCTCAGTCAAGTAAAGGCGATCTGCGAGAGGCAACGCGCGCTCGTAGATCATCGATCCACCGATAACAAAGACTTCGTCTTTGCCTTCCGAAATCGCAATCGTTCTGGCCGCATTCAGGGCTGGTCCGAGACTGGAATAAACGCGCGCCCCGATTGCCGCGTAGTCCCAGTCCTTGCTGAGAACGATGTTTTGTCGACCAGGTAAGGGGCGGCGTGGAAAGCTCTCCCAGGTTTTACGGCCCATGATTATGGGCTTTCCCATGGTCGCTTCCTTAAAGAAGGCCATATCATTCTTCAGGCGCCAAGGCAGTTGCCCTTGAACCCCGATCACATTATTTCGCGCCTTAGCAACAATAAGGCACACCGACACTGGGCGTAACAAACCGCCTATTTCCTCATCAAAACTGCCTTGTCGTGCGTCCCCATCGCCATAGCTGCGCTAGACACGATAAAAAGCTAGGCATGACAACCCGAAAAGTAACTAGACTACAGCTGCTCAATCGAAAGTATTCTTTTTCATGATCTCAGAACTGATCAATGCAATTGCATATAGAAATCCCGATCATTTTTGGGTCGTTAGCCTATTACTTCTAGGGTCCCTAGGCCTGGTTTACGCCATGAAAGGGCGGACATGGGCGATCGTTTACCTCGCCCTGATTCCTTTTCTGAACTGGACGTTTGGCCAGGCCGACGCGATCATGCAGCCGGTCCCGTTTATTGAAGGGGCGCTTTTCAACCCGATCACGATCTTGACCGGCCTCGTCTTCGTCGTGCGAGATTTTGCGCAGCGGGAAATGGGACACCGCATTCTGATTGTGATGCTCATGGCGATCGGATGGTCGTTCTACTACGCCTATCCGCCCATCGCGGTCGCCTCAGCGGCCGCCTATGCCGTGTCCGAGACCGTGGACTGGAGCCTCTTCACATTTACGCGCCTGCGGCTTTCGTCGCGTGTCCTTCTCTCATCCGCCCTTGCAGCCCCGATTGACACCGTCGTCTTTCTTTACGGTGCGAGCTTCGTGGATCCGAGCCAATTCACGGTCTGGAATGTGATCTTCATGATCATTGGAAAAATGCTGGGAGCCGTTGCGATCTTCTATGCCCTGCGCCAACGAGAAATGCGTGGTGAGTTTTCGGATGCGCAGTACGGACCGACCGATAAAGCCTGGTAGCGGATTTAGACCGCTACCAAGGCTTTGATGTGTGGATGGGGATCATACCCTTCCAGCGTGAAGTCCTTATATGCCCAGCCAAATAGGTCCGTCTTGTCGGGATTGAGGACCATATGCGGGCGTGTCCTCGGCACGCGCAACAATTGAAGCTCGGCCTGCTCGAAGTGATTGGCGTAGAGATGCGCGTCTCCAAACGTATGCACAAAACAGCCGGGTTCTAGCCCCGTTGCTCGCGCCATCATCATCGTAAGCAGAGCATATGAGGCAATATTGAATGGCACACCAAGAAACACATCGGCTGACCGCTGATAGAGCTGACAAGACAAACGGCCGTTCGTCACGAAAAATTGAAACAGGCAATGGCATGGCGGAAGGGCCATATCGTTCACGTCAGCCGGGTTCCAAGCGGAGACGATCAAACGACGAGAAGTCGGATTTGTCTTGATCTCATTCAGCACCCAGCTGATTTGGTCGATCACACGGCCGTCGGGCGCAACCCACGACCGCCATTGCTTGCCATAGACGGGGCCAAGATCACCGTCTTCATCGGCCCATTCATCCCAAATCCGAACGCCGTTTTCCTGCAGCCAACGGATATTCGTGTCGCCCTTTAGGAACCACAGTAGCTCATAGACAATGGACTTCAAATGAAGCTTCTTGGTTGTGAGCAGAGGAAATCCCTCCGACAGATCAAACTGCAACTGCCGGCCGAAAACCGCGCGAGTTCCCGTACCCGTGCGATCGGCTCTATCAACACCGTTTTTCAGAATATCTTCAAGTAAATCGAGATATTGGCGCATTCTCTGATCCTGCTCGCGATCCAATTTTATTCTACTAGAGTTGAGGATTCTCAGGGAGAACTCAAGCAGCGCCCGTCACTTCTCCGCAGGCAATGTGATGAACCGGTTCTTAACCGCAAAGACAAAAGTCGCCTTGTCGATCTAACCCGCCCTCAAAGTGTCTTCGCCATAGTCGCGTTTGCGCGAATGAACGTTCGAAAAGGGGCTGTTAGATGGCCAATGGAAAATCAATGAAGCAAGTACTGGGCTTTCGGCGCGATGAAGGCGGCAACATCGCCGTGATCGCAGCCATCGCCATCATTCCCATTCTGGCCGTGGCTGGCATGGCGATCGATTTTCAGTTGGTCATCACAAAGAAGAACACCGTTCAGCATACACTTGACGCAACACTTATCGCAGCGGCCCGCGAACGTCAGACCGGGACCGAAGGCGATGATTTGGAGAGCTTTGTACGGGACCAATTCAATACGTTCATCGCTCTCAACGATCAGGCGATCCAGTGTGAGCCGGTCCGCGTGGCTCTCGTTGATGGAACGGAAGCGATCGACGCGTCGGTTCGCTGCGCCCAGTCTACCTCCCTGATGAGCTTGTTTGGAACCGATGAGGTGAACTTCACGGTCAGCTCGGGAACAATCTATGGCGTCGGTGAAGTCGACGTGGCGTTTGTGTTCGACCTTTCCGGCTCCATGAATACGGACGGTCGTCTCGAAGCGCTCAAAACTGCCGCGATTGATGCCGTTAATACGCTCATTCCAGACAACAACCAGAACAATCAAGATGTTCGACTAGCCTTTATCGGCTACAACCACGCCATCGATGCCGGTGAATATTTTGACGACGTTGTGGATTTCAACCGTCGCCCCTCAGGCATCGAGAATTCAGAGCTTGTCGGTGACATCTATGAAGACGAGATCATCGGTGTGGTTCAGATCGATAGCCAAAACAACCGGACTTTCTTCGACTATGAGAAGGTTGATTGCACAGACGGCGATAGGAATTTCAACGTCAATCGCTGCGACGATTATGTAGACTTCGCCGCCCGTTTCTACCACTCATCCACATGTGTCTATAATCGCATTGGAGATGGCGCCTACACATTCGACCGGACGGGAGACGACGCTTTTACGGATGCAGCCCCAGGAAACAATGCCTGGATGGTGGCTGGACACCCGCTTTGGGATTATGCTGACAACTTTGAAGAGAGAAATCGCCGTGCCGATTTCCGAGATAAATACAATGGTGAGGACGAGGTCGAAGACCAGATCGGCCAATGGCGGAGCCGCAATGAAGGGCTCCGTAATGCGCGCGGCGTAGACTCAACTCCGGACGACCGCGGTGCAATCACATTCCACTCGCGCCATGACCAATGCCGTTCCGAGGGGCGCCCGCTTCCACTGACAAACAACAAAACGGTCCTCTTCGACTATATCAATGGGATGAATGCGAGTAACGGCACGGCCGGACACCTCGGACTTGCTTGGGGCTGGTACCTCATTTCACCCAACTGGTCCTCGATCTGGCCGGCTGCGTCGGAACCCCACGACTATAATGAGCCCGACACGGCCAAAGCCCTGATCCTGATGACGGACGGTGACTTTAATGACCAGCATCCGTTCTCGGCTGCGGGTGCAACGGATCTTGCTGCGCGGTACTGCGACAATATTCGCGCCAACACGAACATCACGGTGTTCACGGTCGGCTTCCAGGTGCCAAGCGGCGTGGCCACAGTCGACGGGACTAATCAAACGATCCTGGACTATTGTGCCACGCGGCCTGATCTCGCATTCAACGCCGATAGCGCTCAGGAGCTGACGGAGGCGTACTCGCAAATCGCGGCTCAGATCTCGGACCTGCGTATCACGAATTAGGGGCTGGGAACCCACTCCAAACTCGGCTGTGACCGGCCTGCCATTCCTAGGGCAGGCCGGTCTTTTCATTCCAAGCAACACACCTTATCTTACCCAAGTTCTTCGGAACTATAGTGATAAACCCTTGCGTAATAAGCGGCTCGGACCCGGGGGCGGTACCCGGCGGCTCCACCAATATCCCTTTTCACCGGGGACACTTATGGGGCCGAAACAGGATCGACGGACGTGTAAAGGCAATGACTTCACTCGTGTGGGCTACGTCAGAAGCCCAACAAGCAATAGTTGCTAATGATAACTTTGCTGAAGGTGAACTGCTCGCGGCGTAAGCCGTGCGGAGTGAACCGCTTTAACTCCTAGGGAATCAGCTCTCTAGGCGGGGCCCGGAGGCGCCTGGCAACAGAAGCCTCCACTTCGCCTTCTAAGCTATATGCCCCATGCTCAGACTGCCTCACAGCGGGCAATTTGCATCTTCTGGCATCGATTTTGTCACACTCGCTCGCTTTCCCCACGAACCCCGTTGTCTGGCCTAATGTGACGGCTTATTGTTCAAGAACCAAGGAGATCGGGCGAGTGACGGATTATATCGGCTACAATCAGCTGACGCGTGCCGCTATGCGCGGCGTCGTGAGAGACGTTTTGAAACAGACGGCCGAATCCGGGGCACCCCAGGGCGATCACCATTTCTATATCTCGTTCCGCACGAAAGCGCCCGGCGTCAAAATCGCTTCGCACTTGGTTGAACGTTTTCCGGACGAAATGACGATCGTAATCCAACACCAGTATTGGGATCTTGAAGTTCAGCAGTCGCACTTCGAAATCATCCTGAAGTTCTCGGGCGTTCCCCAACACCTCCACGTTCCGTTTGCGGCTATCACGCGGTTTGTCGATCCATCGGTCAATTTTGGCCTCTCCTTTGAGGCCGATGACGCGGAGGGTGATGGGTCAATTATCGGGCCAGTGCAGGAAAGACGCTCCGCTATCGAACTCTCAGATAATGAGGCGAAACCGGATTCCGGGGACGGAACAGTGGTCAATCTCGACGCATTCCGCCGAAAGTGACGACGCCTGAACCAGAGATACCGCCGCGCCTCACAGACGCGGAAATGCTGGAGCGCTTCCAAACATCAAAAAAGAGACCCCCGTGTTCTGATACACTTGGTATGCGGCTCGCGGAGGTCGATCAGGGCGCGATGACGATCCGCATGGATTTCGAGGTGAGTTCCGCTTTTGCAAATCCGACAGGCGCGGTCCAGGGCGGGTTTATCGGCGCAATGCTCGACGAAGCCATGTCAACATGCTGCATCATCGCGTCAAATGTCACGATGACGGCGCCGACGCTCGAAATGAAGACCAGCTATCTGCGACCGCTTTTTCCTGGGCCCGCCCATGTCGTCGCTAAAATCGTCAAATGGGGAAAGTCTGCGGCCTTTATGGAAGCTGAAGCCTATGACCCTGAGGGTAAACCCGTCGCTCGCGCCACAGCGACCGCCCTACCGAAACCCTTCCGACGATTAAACACTGACCGCCCTTAGGTCCTATAAGCAAACCTCAGGCAAGATCTGGCCCGCTCGTCATAGGGGGGTCACAGTTTGCTGACCAATTTGTCCGCGTTTGCGAAAGACACTTCGAAATGACGAACGCTAGTCTTGAAGCATATTGAGCCGATCACGTCACACGAACAACGCTGAGTCTTGCGAATCATCTCCACGGTACTCAGCCTTCCCCTCCCCCGAATCCGCTAGCGAGGACTTTCAGCTATGACTGACCTAACGACTGAACGTGATACGTCGGCGCCCTTGCCCTCTAATAGCGCTGCACGTCGGCGAGAGGCGTACGCAGCTGTCCGAGCGAGGAGTTTAGCCCTCGCCGAAGATTTGTCGGATGCCGATGCGACCGCCCAATCCATGCCGGACGCAAGTCCAGCAAAGTGGCACCTTGCCCACACGAGTTGGTTCTTTGAGGAGTTCATCGTGGCTGACGTGCGCGGCGACCGTGCGCGGTATCACCCGTCTTTTTCGTTTCTGTTCAACTCATACTATGATGCCATTGGCGCACGCCATGCACGGCCAGAGCGGGGCCTCTTGACCCGACCATCCTTGGCCGAGGTCATCGAGTATCGGCGCCATGTCGATGCGCATATGATCTCGCTCATCGATGCCGACGACGATACCGTAAACGCACACCTCGCCCTTGGACTTGCCCATGAAGAGCAGCATCAAGAATTGCTTCTCACGGATATTCTCCACCTCTTTTCGCGCAATCCGCT
>JBCAWP010000079.1:0-10293 GCA_038534535.1 Pseudomonadota bacterium | reverse complement strand
AAGTTCTTCGGTTTCGGCCTCGACAAAGAGGCTCGCCCGCGCGCCGTTCACCGGCGTCGCGATTTCGACTGGATCGCGTGTCGATATATCATGGTACACAGCGTACCCAATACCGCCGACAATAACGATGCCGACGGCTGCGGCGAACCCGCCAACCGCCGCGCGCATCGTTACGCGGCTGCGCTCATTGGCCTCAACGATTTCCTGCATCTTCGGCGCTTCGGAGACGGCGCCGCACTGCTCGTTAAATGTCTTGATAACATGATCAGGCTGGAGACCGAGGTGGCCGGCATAGCTTCGCAAGATGCCGTTCAAGTAGCCACGAGGGACGCCGCCCGCATACATTCTCTCAATGGCGTCAAGGAATTGCTCGTTGATGAGCAGCGTTTGCGAAATTTCCTTGAGAGACAGACCCTTCGCTTCGCGCGCCGCACGCAGCGTGTCGCCGATCCGCGCGCCGGGGATCATATCAACAGTATCTGGCGGCAACTCGCTCATTGGTCGTGCCTCAAGCCCTCTCGTCCCAGAATAAGCCGACTGGCCCATTCTTGCAAAAAGCCCGCCCAGACCCCTAGCATTTTTCTTTAACGATCAGACGCCCTGCCTTCAAGCGTCCGCCAGTAACACATCATGCTGACTGGCAAGTCCTAATAACTCCTTACGGAACGAACCGTTTGACTTCAAAAGCGCTGATTTCACGGCGTCCGAGAAGGGTTTGAGCGCAATAGAGCGCACCATTCGCTTGATCGGACCGACAGAGCTTGCCGGCATCGACAATGACCGGAACCCGATGGCGAGCAGTGCCAGGGCATCGGTTGGGTGCCCGGCCGCCTCTCCGCAGACCGATACAGGCAGATCAAGCGCTGCACATTTCTCCACAATGTTACCCAAAAACGACAAGGCAGGCCGCGACACGAGGTCGTATCGATCGGACACCTCCGGCACCATCCGGTCCGCGGCGTGGAAGAACTGCATCAGATCATTCGTGCCAACCGAGACAAAATCAGCATGTCCCGCCAGGGCATCAAGCTCGTAGGCGAGCGCGGGCGCTTCCAACATCGCGCCCACAGACAGTTTCAGGGGGACGGGCCGCGACCGGTGTTTTGCGAGCGCAATCTCGGCATCCACCAAGCGCCGAGCCTCCACAAATTCGTCCACGGTCGTCACCATCGGAAACATGATCCAAAGGGGCCGGCCCGCCGCCGCCCGGATCAGCGCGCGCAATTGACGACGGAACAGCCCCCTATGATCGAGCGCAAAGCGGATGGAGCGCCAACCGAGCGCCGGGTTTTCCTCCGGACGTCTCTGAACGCCGGGAATGAGCTTATCAGCGCCAATATCGAGTGTCCGGAAATAGACAGGGCGGCCGGCAGCGACGTCCATCACGTGGCGGTAGAGCTGGGCTTGCTCGCCGAGGCTCGGCAGGTTCTCTGACAAGAGAAACTGGAACTCGGTGCGAAATAAGCCAACACCGTCAGCGCCGGTCTCGCCGATCGGGTCGACATCGAGGCGCAGGCCAGCATTGAGCATCAGCTTGATGTCGACGCCGTCGAGCGTCGTGGCGCGCTCGTCACGCAACTGGCGATAAATCTCGGCCCGCTGCGAGCGAAGTTCTGCACGGGCCTGATAGGCCCCCACAAGCCCCTCATCGGGGCGGATATGGATTTCTCCAAGCTCAGCGTCGACTATGACGGTATCGCCGGTCTCGGCATGGGTCGTCACATGGGCCACGCCGCCAAGCGTCGGGATGTTCAGGGCCCGGGCGACGATTGCAGCATGGGAGGCGGCCGCTGGCTCTTCCAAAACAATCGCAGCGAGACCGGCCTGGCGGTATTCCAAGAGCTCTGCCGGACCAAGACGGCGCGCGACGAGGACAGCCCCTTTCTCAATCTGGTCGTGATTAATACGGTCTTGCCCGCCGAGAATACGCAAGAGCCGGTTGTCCAGGTCTTCCAGATCGTTCAGCCGCGCCTTGAGATAGGGATCGCGCGCGTTTTCAAGCCTGGCGCGGTGCTCGCGGCGGGCCCGGTCGACCGATGCTTCAGCGCTAAGTCCTTGGCGCACACCTTCAGCCAGGCGCGTCGCCCAACCCGGATCATTCGCCATCATCCGATATGCTTCCAGGACGTCCATTGGATCGTCCCCGAGATCATGATTGTCATCTGCCAGGAGGATGTCGATTGACGCCCTAAGGGTCTGGAGCGCAGAGGCGAGCCGCAAAAGTTCGGAATCCACGTCGCGGGCGAAAAACTTCGCCGCCGGCACATCTGGATCGTGGCGCAGCACCGGGCCAATCCCGAGGCCATGGCTGATAATCCGGCCCTTTGCAGTTTCGCTGCGTGCAGCCCTGTCGAGCGCCTCGGTCACGGCCGTCGCACCCGTGGCCCCGCTGGACGCGACCACTTCGGCAATCACCATGGCGATGGTTTGGAGGGTCTCGACCTCATCCTCATCATAGGTCCGCTCGGTCCGGTTTTGGACGGTCAACACACCGGTCACGCGGCCGCTTCTAAGGATCGGCACACCTAGGAACGCGTGGTAGGGATCCTCGCCCGTCTCAGGACGATAGGAAAAGTTCGGATGACGGGGCGCATCCTGGATCGAGAGGGGCTTTGCGGTCAGATATATTTGTCCAACCAGGCCCTCATCGGTTTTCAGGCGTGTGGCTGACACCGCCTCCGGGCGCAGACCTTCGGTTGCGACAAGCTCAAGCTCTTCCCGAGCGGTCTTCAAATAGATCGAGCAGACATCTGCCACCATGCTGACCGCGATGAGTTGAACGACCTTCTGCAGGCGCTCACGCCCGCCCTCACCTTCGCCCCTGGCCATCAGGTCGCGCAGGCGGTTCAGGAGTTGCCGGGGGGAAGAGAAAGCCTGCACCATGGATCCTGAGTCTATATCAGGCGGCGTCCAGGCCGAAGGCAGTGTGTAGTGCGCGTACGGCCAGCTCAGTATAGGCGGCTTCAATAAGAACGGAGATCTTGATCTCTGAGGTGGAGATAACGTCGATATTGATGCCTTTATCATAAAGCGCCTTGAACATGGTTTCCGCCACGCCCGTATGGCTCTTCATGCCCACGCCAACAATTGAAACTTTGGCAACGTCGGTATCGACCTCAAGCTCGTCAAAGGCGATGTCGCCGCGCCGCGCTTCGAGCGCTTTGCGGGCGATGGCGCTGTCGCGGTCCGAACACGTGAACACCATATTGGCCCTGTCGGGCCCGCGCGCATTGGCCTGCACGATCATGTCGACATTAACGCCTTCCGCCGCGAGCAGGGCAAAGATCTGAGATGCCATGCCCGGTGTATCCGGCACGCCAAGAAGCGTGACCTTGGCCTCATCGCGCGAATACGCCACGCCGCTGACAACTTGTTTTTCCAAGATTTCATCCTCTGAACAAACGAGCGTGCCCGTATTTGAGATATCGCCGCCGGCCGGCCCGAAACTCGACAGAACCCGCACCGGCACACCATGGTTCATGGCGAGCTCAACCGACCGGGTCTGCAGAACTTTCGCGCCGAGGGAGGCAAGCTCCAGCATCTCCTCATAGGAGATTTTGGGAATCCGCTGCGCCTTCGGCACAATGCGGGGGTCGGTCGTATAGACCCCGTCCACATCGGTATAGATATCACAGCTTTGTGCGCCGAGGGCGGCGGCCACCGCAACGGCACTTGTGTCCGATCCGCCTCGGCCGAGCGTCGCCAGGCGTCCAGACTGGGTAACGCCCTGAAAACCAGCGACCACAGCGATCTCGCCCCGGTCAATGCTGCCCGCAAAATCAGCGCCCTGGAAGCCAGCGATCCGCGCCCGCCCATGGTCATCACTCGTATTCATAGCGAGCTGCCACCCCAGCCAGGAGCGCGCCTTCAAGCCCCGCCGGCGCAGCGCCAGGGCCAACAGGCCGGACGTCACCTGCTCACCAGAGGCCACGACAACATCATATTCGTCGTCGTACTCATGGCCGATGAGCTCTTCCCCCGCGGCTGACCGGGCATAGCCGACGAGCTTATTGGTCTCCCCCGCCATGGCCGACACAATCACCGCAAGGCCACCATCATTTGCGGCCCGTGCGGCCACGATATCAGCGACGTGGGCGATCCGATCGAGGTCGGCCACCGATGTTCCGCCAAATTTCAATACTGTGCGCGCCATTGTCGCCTCACTCTGACTACCCATCTATGGGAAGACCTGCCTATTAGGGCCCACGTGCCCATGAGGCAAACAGGAAGGCCTGACCCATGGCGAAGACAATTGAGAGTGACACAAAGGCGCCTGAGCGGCCAAGCATTGACCAAAAAGAGGTCGATAAATTCACCGCGATGGCCGCCGAATGGTGGGATCCGACCGGGAAATTCCGCCCGCTCCACAAATTCAACCCGACCCGCCTCGCCTTCATCCGCGACCAGGCCGAGGCCCATTTCGGCCTCGATAAGACCGCGCGCAAACCGCTGACGGACCTGAAACTCCTCGACATTGGGTGCGGCGGCGGCCTTGTCTGCGAGCCAATGGCCCGCCTCGGCGCAGCCGTCACCGGCATCGATGCCTCGGACGCCAACATCAAGACGGCGATGACCCACGCCAAGGCCTCGGGCCTCACCATCGATTACCGCGCAGGCACCGCCGAAGGCCTCCTTGCCGCCGGCGATGGCGGCTATGACATTGTCCTCAATCTCGAAGTAGTCGAGCATGTCGCGAACCCGGCGGACTTCCTGAAAACGTCCGCTGCGCTCCTCGCCCCTGGCGGCCTGATGATTGTCGCCACCCTCAACCGCACACCCAAAGCCTTCGCTCTTGCGATTGTCGGGGCGGAATACGTTCTCGGCTGGCTGCCCCGCGGCACCCATGAATTCAACAAATTCCTGAAGCCGAGCGAGGTCTCCGCGCCACTGGAGGCCGCTGGCCTCCTCACCGACCGCCCCGTCGGCGTTTCCTTTAATCCGCTGACCGATGCCTGGCGCCTCTCCCGCGATACCGGCGTCAACTATATGGTCGTCGCGACGCGGCCCACAGGATGAGCCTGCCCTGACCCTCCCACTCCTCTCCCTCGCCAGCCCTGAGGCCGTGCTCGATTTCTGGTTCGGGCCGGCCGTTGAGGATGCAAGCGCCGCTGAAGCCCGCAACGCGCTGTGGTTCCGCAAATCCTTTGAGACGGATGCGAAGATCGCCGAACGCTTCCTCGATACGTTGGCCGCCCTTGCCGGCGGGCTCTGCTATGATTGGGCGGTACGCTCCGCCCGTGGGCGCCTGGCCGCCATTGTCGCGCTTGACCAGTTCACGCGGAACATTTTCCGCGACATGCCCGCTGCCTTCGCCCATGACACCATCGCCCGCGACCTCGCCCATCACGGGCTAATGATCGCGGTGGACCACGACCTCACAGAGATTGAGCGGAAATTCTTCTACCTGCCATTTGAGCATTCCGAAGATGCGGGCGACCAGGAGATTGCCGTGAAGGCCATGGTCTCGGCCCGCAATGCCGCGCGGCCGGGCTATGAGGCGATCCTTGATGATGCCGTGGAGTATGCCGAACGGCACAAACAGGTCATCGACCAGTTTGGCCGCTTCCCCCACCGAAACCAGATCCTCGGCCGTACAACGACCCCCGAAGAAGCGTCCTGGTTGATGGATCGGGGTGGGTTTTAAACTGCCGACTCCGATTTTAGCTTACCCAAAGCAATTGAGATCGCTTTTTGAGTCATTTTTGCTTGGTCTTTTTTGCTTCCGAGACGTTTCAGTATTGCGCTTACTTGGTGCATGCGGACGTCGGAACCGTCTGTCAGCGCCACGATCAGAAGGCTATCTACAGCAGCAACGCGCGCGTAAGCAAAAGCATCTGCGTTCGATTCGCCCGCAACATCGGCCAAAGCTTCAATCACTTCTATTTTTGGTTCAAGCTCTTCCAAAATCGAAATCAGCTTAGATTTCAGGTCCTTTAATCCGGATCGATTCCTGAGGTTAAACAGAACCGATCGGACTTCAGCGACAGATACTGAACCAGCTCGACCGCTCTTGAGCTCAGATTCAAAACCAGCCAAAACGGCGTAAAGTTCGCTTTCATTTGAATTGTTTTCAGAAAGCTCTTGGAGCAGCTGAAATCTCGTCTTCAGTGAGAAATCAGGTCTCTCATGAGCAATAGCTGCGATAAAAGCTCTCTCGGACGCGTCTTTGCTATGGGCGTATAATTCAAACAACCGATCGCCGTTATAACGTCGAAAGTTGATTAAATCCTCTCTGTTAAGAACAGACAGGTCAAAATAAGTTTCGTGTGCAACTCTAGGCGAAACTTCAGGCGGGATTTCGCGAACCCCCACCCGCTTGCTCGCGTTAATCGCTCTCTTGATTTCAGTTCTTTCGACAAAAACGTCAAGACGATCAATCAATCCGGGCTGAAAGAGAGATGCGGGTTCAGTGCGTGCGCGAAAAAGCTGTTTCTGTTGGCGACTTCTGTTGTATATTGAAATGGCTTGCAGCAGCGAAGCAATCAACGCGAAATCAACGGTAGCGCGAGCTAGAAATACTGCATGGCGCGAGAACTTCTTATTCATCTGAATTGTGGAAGTGCTCTCGCTTCCAACTTGATAGATTTCTGACCAATCTACAATAGGCACCGCCTTTGCAAGTTCTATACCGAAGAAAGCAACCCAGCTTAAGAATGCCTTATCTGACTCATCCGGAACACGGAATATCTCCTCGCCGAATACACGACCAAATTGAAGCTGCGCCATCATAATTGGCATCAGAGCGAATACGAAAATGAAGCCTAAGAGTGTCTCGTCACGATAATCTTCGTGCATCTCTGTTCGGTAAGGCGTACTAGACTTGAAATTCGTTAAAACAGATAGAGCGCGATCATCTTCAACCCAAGCCCACAATCTCGAGACTGAAAACGCTAGCACCAGTCCAATAAGTGCTGGAATAAAGCCTAAAGGCGGCGGTAGAAACCAAGCCTGGATAGCCAAACAAATTAGTGTGCATGATAGTAGAAAATATCGTGTGCTGGCCCTACGATGCCACATGCCCAGTGCGAATGCGCCTAAATTCACCAAAAGGGTATCGATCGACTTGTAGATCTGAGCGAGCCACCGGAAGTATCGCGCGATCTCCTTTAACGCGTTTCCCATCCAGCGTATCGGGGGTAATTGAACTAAGCTTTCGATAAAAACGACTACAGCGAAGACAAAGATTACCAATACGAATAGAAAAACTCCAAATGCCGATTGAAATCGAAAATCTGGACCGGCTTCGCCGGCTAGATAGGCAAGCCCGAGAATGCATAAAAAGCTAACCGTGGAAATCATTGCGTTCAATGCTTCGCTGTCCGACCCTTCTACGCCTGTCAGCCCAGCAAACTCGGCGAGTCGTCGCTCGCGAAGTTCGTTGCGATATCTATGAAAGTTCCGTGCGTTCCAAACCAGGGGCAGAAATACTAATACCAGCCCGATCCAAATATAACGTTGGAGTTCGGAGTGATTAGGCCCCGCACTGAGGTGATTGAATTGTAGAGCTTTGTCAGCAACCACTACAAAAGTAACTGAAATTAGAATAACTAATGACAATAGTGGGAGTACTATCGACGGTCCTCTCCCATAATTGTCTGGGTTGTCTCGGAACCAAATCACCGCTGGGAATAGGAAAAGAAACGCTACCGCTCCAAAATTAAGTTTTGAAGCCGGGTCACTTAAGAACGAATCGTCGATGAACGTATTCCACGCCATTGCTGCGACTAACGCCATGAATACAGCCAACCAAAAGCCCACTAGCTTGGTCTGCCTGTTCGAAAAGATTTCGTTCCATATCGAACTCTGATGATCTACCGGCTGTTCCGGCGACCGCTCTTCCCCGTCTGCCATGTGCCTGGTTCCCCAACCTGATAACGTTTACGTTTAACCACACGTTAACCTTGCCGCCTAGGTTGAATTTGAGAGGTTTTGCCGCAGGCGCGAACGGGTCCGCTGCGGGCTTGACCCGATCCTGATGATCTCGTTCGGCTCGATCGCGACAAGCACCGCCCCTCCCAACTTGACACTTCGCTAAAAGGCGTAAATCCCTCCCCGTCGCCTGACGGCCGCTGACGAAGGAGTGCGCCCCCATGTTCGGTCTATCCCTGTATGAGAGTGTCTGCCTCGGCCTTGTCGTCTCCGGCGTGCTAATCTTCGTTTCGCTCTTCTTCACCACGGCCCCCTATGGCCGGTACGACCGCAAGGGTTGGGGGCCGGAGATTGACGAGCGCCTCGTTTGGATGGCGATGGAGATCGTCTCCCCCCTCGCCTTCCTCGCCCTGTTCTGGACCTCCTTTGGCGAGGGCCGTGCACCGGGCACCGCGAACCTCATCCTGATGGCCATGTTCTGCGGCCACTACGCCTACCGGGCGCTCATCTACCCGTTCCGCATTCGCGGGCCCGGCAAGAAACCGGTGGCGACCGGGGCGATGGCGATCCTGTTCAATACGTTCAATGGCTCGGTAAACGGCTGGGCGGCGGCGAATGCGGCCCACCTTGATGCGGCCTGGCTGTCGAGCCCGGTTCTCTATGCCGGCCTTGCCGTCTTTCTCTTTGGCATGTGGTTGAACTTGAACTCAGACCATATTCTGCGGACCCTGCGCGGGCCGGGCGAGACGGGTTACAAGATCCCCACCGGGGGCGGCTTTCGCTTTGTGACGAGCCCGAACTATCTCGGCGAGATCATCGAGTGGACGGGCTATGCCATTGCGGCCTGCACGCTCGCCGGGGCGTCCTTCGCGGTCTTCACCTTTGCCAATCTGGCGCCGCGGGCAGCCACCCACCACAAATGGTATCACCAGAAATTTCCGGACTATCCAAAGTCCCGCAAGGCCATTCTGCCGGGGGTCTGGTAGGTAGGTTTGCCTATCGCGGCTTCCGCCTTCAACGCGGGCTCAACCTCGTCTCGTTGGATCGCTACGGGCCGAACGCATGCTGCGCTTGTCGAGGCATAGCGCCCTGTCGAGGCATAGAGCCTGTCGCAGCAGAAAGAGCGGAAGCCCCGGGGCCCACGCCTCACCCGCGCCCCGCCCTTACCTCGCCCGCAGGTGATGGTCCCCCAGCGCGGCGGCCCGCATGGGCTGCCTGTTGGAGAGCGGCCGGGATATCCGCGGCTCTGCCCAGTGCAAGCCTGCACTTTCTTCCGCAGGACGCCGAAAATTCTCGCAATCTCTTAACCATAGGGATGGCATATTGGGCGCTGGAGAAAGCGAAGTCTGGTCACCTCGACCATCCCAGCAAGGATCACGCGCACATGCGGCGGCTCTATCATTGGACACTGGATCCGCGGGCAAGATTTGTCCGCCTGGTCCTGGCGGAAAAGGGCCTGGATTTTGATCCTGTGGCCTCGCCGCCCTGGTCCCCACACAGCGATATGGCGAAGCTTGCGCCAGGCGCCGCTGGCGTCGCGCTCGTCCACCGCGCCCATGAGGCGCGCTATGTGGCGATCGGCAGCCAGGCGATCTGCGAATACCTGGAAGAGGCTGGCGACGGCACACCGCTCCTGCCGCGGATGGCGGAAGTGCGCGCCGAGTCCCGTCGGATATGGCGCTGGTGCGAAGATGCCCTGTCGGAGGCGGTCGAGCACCTCCTCGCCGAACGCGTTCGCATCGCCCGCACCCGCAGCCATACGCCGGATTCCTGCTTGCTGCGGAAAGGGGCCCATGCCCTGCGCGGGCGCCTCACCTTTTTGAACCATATCGCAGAGCACCGGACCTTCATGGCGGGTCGCACACTGACCGTCGCCGATCTTTCAGTGGCGGCCCATCTGTCCTGTTTCGATTACTTCAATGATGTTCCCTGGAGCCTCGCCCCAGACCTCCGCGACTGGTACACGCGCATGAAATCTCGCCCCTCGTTCCGGGCTTTACTCGCCGATACGCTGGACGGCGCCCGGCCCGCACCTCACTACGCTGATCTAGATTTCTGATCGGGATCAGGCCACATGGCGCCTATGTCCCGTGAAGATGCGCTTCGAACGCTTGCAGCAGACCTCGGCTTCGACGACTGCCGGATCACGCGCGTCGACGAGGCCTGGAGCGCGGGCGACGGCCTAAGAGCCTTCCTTGAAAAGGGTCATCACGCCACAATGGTCTGGATGGCTCAGACATTCGCTCGGCGACAACATCCCCAAGCGATGTGGCCTGACGCGAATAGCGCGGTCATCGTCGCTTGGGGATGTTGTCGCCGCGCGAATGTCTGAGCCATCCAGGCCATTGTGGCGTGGTGACCCTTTTCAAGGAAGGATCTTAGGCCGTCGCCCGCGCTCCAGGCCTCGTCGACGCGCGTGATCCG